>JANNLP010000555.1:0-2633 GCA_031396905.1 Gemmataceae bacterium | reverse complement strand
CGTTCGTGACTCGAATGGCAATCCGTTGCCGGATGCGCTCGTTTACATTTATCAAACCGATAACCGCGGCTACTATTCCGTGGATCAGACCGATGGCGGTATCGGTCCCCGGCTTTTTGCATTCTTGCGCGCTGATGGTCGGGGCCGATATGAAATCCGCACGATTCGCCCGGCCAGCTACCCCAATTCCGATGCCCAACAGCACATTCACTTCGAAGTGACTGGTGTTGACCAGTCGAAGTTCGTCGGCGAGTTCTATTTCGCGGACGATCCGCGCCTAACCGACAAAGATCGACGTAGCCCGCAAATGGCCCCAAACATCACAACGGTCACCCGCGACAAAGACGGCGTGCAGCATTGCAGCCAAGATTTGAAACCGAGGCCGCGTTAGACGGGGATGTCGGAAGACCATGCCGCAACGTGTAGCCTCAGTAGATTAACTTAGCGCAACCGACGCCCCGCTCCCAATTGATAGACTCATCGAATGCAAGCGACTTCGCCACCGATCCGGATTGCCGACGATGAGGAAGCCATCCTCAAGGAACTAACAGCGGCTGGCAGTCTGGATGACTTAATCCCGCAACTCGCCCGTGATCGCCAGGCGATTCAACGCATCGAATCGCTGGTGCGGAACCGGCACACGTCACACGATCTCATCCTCGGCGATGCCCGCCCCGCGACTGCGCTTCCCGAAAACTCAATCCATCTGGTCGTGACTTCCCCGCCCTATTGGACCTTGAAGCGCTACCACGAACACGACGATCAGCTCGGCCATGTCACTGACTACGATGAGTTCATCACCGCGATTGATGAGGTTTGGAGCAACTGCTACCGCGCCTTGGTTCCCGGTGGCCGGTTGATCATCAATGTCGGCGATATTTGCCTGTCGCGGCGAAAAAACAATGGCCGGCACACGGTTGTCCCGCTGCACGCCACGATTCAAGAGCATTGCAAAACCATTGGTTTTGATAACCTTGCCACGATCATCTGGCACAAGATCGCTAACGCGAACTACGAAGTGGGCGGCGGAGGCGGATTCCTCGGCAAGCCGTATGAACCGAATGCCGTCATCAAGAACGACATCGAATTCGTACTCATGCAACGCAAGCCCGGCGGCTACCGCAGCCCAACCAAGCTGGAACGTATCCTGAGCGTTATCAGCGAGCCGAACTATCAGCTTTGGTTTCGGCAGATTTGGTCCGACTTGCGCGGGACGTCGAATCCAAAGCACCCCGCACCGTATCCGCTCGAATTCGCCGAACGGCTGATTCGCATGTTCTCGTTTGTCGGTGATACCGTCCTTGATCCATTCATGGGCACCGGCACGACAAGTCTGGCCTGCGCCCGTTGGGGCCGAAACAGCATCGGCATTGAATTGGACGCCACCTACTTTGACTCGGCACGGGCACGCATCGCGGCTCAGGGCGCGGACCTTTACGTTTCTTCCTCCGTGACCACGCGAGTGCATGAGCATGCGCAACTTTGATGCCGAATTGCGCGTCGCCGTCCGGCACTTCTGGCAGACTCGCCAAACCCAATCGACCCGTCAGATTGATCCAAACAATCGCGACCGAGGAGCGCGCGGTGCCGTTACTGGCGGCAAACAAATGGACGGTTTTATTCGACTTGTCCGAGACCTGTTTATCGCCGCAAAAGTGCCAGACACGTGCATATCCATCGACAAGCGCGTTGAGTTGCCGGGCTGGTTTCGCGCCGAAAAGAAATGGGACTTGATAATCACGCACGAAAACCAGTTGCTCGCGGCCGTTGAGTTCAAATCACAAATCGGCCCATCGTTCGGCAACAACTTCAACAATCGCACCGAGGAAGCCCTCGGCAGCGCCACCGACGTTTGGGCCGCGTACCGCGAAGGAGCCTTTAAGCCATCCTCGCGCCCGTTCCTCGGCTATTTCATGCTGCTCGAAGATTGCGACCGCTCGCGCTCACCGATCAAAGTCGTCGAGCCGCATTTTCCCGTCTTCCCGGAGTTCAAGTCGGCCTCGTATCGAGACCGCTATGCGATCCTCATCGAAAAACTGCTCCGCGACCGCTTGTACGACGGCGCATGTTTCATGCTATCGAACAGTACGGCCGCAGAAAGCGGCGACTATTCCGAACCCAAACCGGAGCTGACATTTGCTAAGATGGTGACCCCGTTGTTGGCCCAGGTGTCGGCGGTGTGTACGTCGTAGGGAGGGCCAAGATACTGGTAAAAGGGGATACAGCAAAAGATAAAAGGGGACATTCTAACTCAGCCGCCATCGTTTAAGTAAAATGTCCAATTTATCGCCCTTTATCGAACCACAATGTCATGTTGCATCTCCATTGATTCACCATCCAGGAGCTTCGGCAGATAACACATGAGTTGGCAAGCTGCGATTTCCGATTATGCGTTTGGCCGGAACCGACCAGTTACAAAAGTACCCGGCGGCCTCTGTATCGAGTTTGCGGATGGCAATGATGTGTTTTGGATACTTCCCAACGAAGTGACATCCACGGTTCGTGTGACCGACTCACAGTTGAACGAAGTTTCTTGGCTGATCGGTAACCTCTATCAATAATAGTAAATGGGAATCATGGCGTGCAGATTCTATCAGGTTGTCCGGAAAGTTCGTGCAACTGTACCAGAACTG
>JANNLP010000547.1:0-7304 GCA_031396905.1 Gemmataceae bacterium | reverse complement strand
TGGGCCACAATTTCCGACTCGCGGGCCACGAACTCCGGCTTGGCATTCAGCAGTTCGTGTTTGATGCCACGCTTGTTGAGCTTGGATGCAAGCACTTCGGAGCGCTCGACGCTGGCCGTGCCGATCAGGATCGGCCGGCCTTCTTCGTGGACCTGCACGACTTCATCGACCACCGCGTCCCACTTCTCTTTTTCAGAACGGAAGACGAGGTCTGAGCTATTTTTGCGGAGCATCGGGCGATTGGTCGGGATGCTCAGCACTTCGAGCTTATAGATCTTCCAAAATTCATTGGCTTCGGTCATCGCGGTGCCGGTCATGCCGCCGAGTTTGTCGTAAAGCTTGAAGAAGTTTTGCAGCGTGACGGTGGCCAGCGTCTGCGTTTCCTGCTTGATCTTCACGCCGTCGCGGACGTGCTTGGCTTCAACGGCCTGGTGCAAACCATCGGACCATTGACGGCCAAACATAGCGCGGCCGGTGTGTTCATCAATGATGATGATGGCCAGTTCGCCCGAGTCGCGGTCGGGCATGACCATATAGTTCTTGTCACGCTTGTAAAGGTGCTGAGCCTTCAGCGCGTTGTCGATCATATGCGGCCAATCGGTGTTGCCCGCAGTGTAAAAACTCTCGACGCCTGCCAACTCCTCAGCCTTGCGCACGCCGGCGTCTGTCAAGTGACAGGTGTGTTCCTTTTCCTTGACCTCGTAAAACGGGCCATCGCCTTTTTTCTGCAACTCCGTCAACTTCACTGAAATATCGTTGGCCTGGGCGTAGCGGTCAACGTCACTGAAGGCCGGGCCGCTGATGATGAGCGGCGTGCGAGCCTCGTCGATGAGAATGTTGTCAACTTCATCGATGAGGGCGTAATTGAGTTTGCGCTGGCACTGCTGGTACCACGGGTTGTACTTTGGGTCGGCCCAGCGCGCGGGCTTCATGTTATCGCGCAGATAGTCGAAGCCGAACTCGCTGTTGGTTCCGTAGGTGATGTCGCACTCATAGGCGGCACGGCGTGACATCGGGTCCATGTCGCTTTGAATGAACCCGGCCGTGAGTCCCAACGCCTGATAAATCGGCAACATCCATTCGCAGTCGCGGCGGGCCAAGTAGTCGTTGACAGTGACGACATGGACGCCATTGCCTGTCAACGCATTGAGCGCCGCTGGAAGCGTGGCCACTAGCGTCTTGCCTTCGCCAGTCACCAACTCGGCAATCGAGCCGCGGTGCAGCACGACGCCGCCGAGCATCTGCACGTCGAAATGGCGCATATTCTTTGTGCGGAACGCGGCCTCACGACAAGCGGCGAACACTTCAGGCAGCAAATCGTCGAGCGTTTCTCCTTTGCTCAGGCGCTGACGGTACTGCGCTGACAGACCACGCAGATCCTCATCTTTCAGCCCTTGCATCTGCTGCTCGAAGGAATTGATTTTTCCGAGCATTGAGCCGGGCACGACCTTATGTTGAGCAGTGCCGCGGCCACGAATGTAGCCAAGCTTCCGAACATAATTATCGTTCGATGACCCAAGGACGCGGGTCAATGCGCCGACGAATCCTTCGGAAAACGACGTGAGCCGATCGCCGATCTTCTCCAACAGACTCATCTCGACTTGGCTGGTCGCTCCGTCCATTCGTGCCTCGATTTCTTTCGGCGGCTCCACCGCACGAAACGTCGTAACCCATACCCACAAAAGGTAATGTAAGCGAGTGCGGAAACCCGGTCAATACGGACGAACTCGCACCACAAACGGACGGAACGCCATTTGCATCTCGCCTAGTCGCTAAAAAGAACAATATGGACGACCGAGAATTGCGTAATTGCAACCGCCGCGTGGCTCTTGCCGTACTGGCGAGCATGTTGGCGTTGGCCGGGCTGACTGCCGCTTACGCCTACGCCACCATTGACTTTCGCAGGCAAGTGGACGCGGTGCAGCCGGATGCGAGGCCAATGGGACGCGACCTCATCGTGGTCGCCGGTTTGACGGGTCTTGCCGTGGGAACAGGGTTTGTAATTTATCGCTGGTGTTCCCGCACCGGGAAATAACTTCACGACTTCAGCATTTCGTCGTGCTTCATCCCACTCGGCGGCAAGTCGGCCCGTCGGGCGTTTGCCAAGGCGGCTTTTGCTCCGGCAAATTGATCGGCGTCGTTGTCTTCCCATTCGATGCTGACGGCGCCGTCGTAGCCGACGCGGTTCAATTCGATGAAGATCTCTTCAAGTGAATTAGCGTCGCGGGCTGTGCCGGCAGTCACGAAGTTCCAGCCGTTGGCCGGGTGGCCCATTGGCCGATGACCGCCGAGCCGCCCCGCGCGGCAATGTTCGCGAGCTACCCAAACGCCTTTGACGTGGGCACAATGAATGTATTCCTTGAATTCGCGGATGAACTGCACGACGCTGACGTTCTGCCATTCCAGGTGGGAGCCGTCGAGGTTGAAACCAACGACATCGCCGTAGCCCTTCTTCTCCATGAAGTTGATGTAATCACTGGCGGATTCGAGATCGCCCATCGCCCGCTCGCTCGGATGGCATTCGAGATCGAAGGTGACGCCGTACTGCTTGCAAAGGTCCAACACTGGTGCGAAGCGCTCGACCAATAACTCCAAGCTCACGTCGCGCACATCGGGAATCTTGTGCCCGGCAATTTCGCCGGGCAGCGGCGGGAACAGGAACCAATGGCTCCAGCAATTGGCTGGGGAACCCGTGAAGCCCGGCAACGCCACCTTGCGATCCTGCAATACGGAAAGCTGCCCGGCCAGACGCACGCTTGCCAGCAGGTCTTTCTCCGCCTGCGCTTGAATCAACCGACCGACATCCGGCGGGACGAAGTACGGATCGGTGCGCGGCGGTGACTGGCCACCATCGCGCCAGAGTTTATAGGCCTGCACGGCTTCCCCACCCATGAATTGTAACGTCTTCGCGCTGGGTTCATCGCCAAGCGCCTGACCCTGCAAGTGCACGGCGACGGTGAATATTTCGAGGCCGCGCATCCGTGCTAGTTTCAAACGTTCATCGGCGTATTGCTTGGCTCCCACATCCGTATCGCATTGACGAAGATCGAGCTCCCAACTCGCCTCCTCCCAGCCATCGAATCCTGCTTCCTGCAAGAATCCTAGCCAACGGTCCATCGGTACATTACCGAACTGCCCGCGCACCAATCCAATCTGGTGGAAGGACCCTTTGCCGTTCTTGTGCTTCGCAGTTTGAAGGAAGGCCATGATGCACTCTCGTTGAATCGATTTCGGATCAACGTCACCATAGCGACGAGCGAGGATTGTGGCACGACGGATGTCGACAAAAAAAGGCCGCGAGTACAAACTCTCGCGGCCTTTTGCATTGAATCTGCCGATCGATCAGTTTACCGTCACCTTGAATGTCTGCTCAACAGTCGAGCCATCGAGGTCGGTCGCACGAATGGTGATGTTGGCGGTGCCGGTCTGACCTGCAGTATACTGCAGTGTCAGTTGGTTTCCAACAACGGTCGCCGTTACCAGCCCCGTGTTATCGTTCGATGCCACCGTGAACGCCAACCGGTCGCTGCGTTGCGTGACAGCGACGCTGCTGATAGTCGCGAAGTTGGACGGACGGGTGTCCGTCGGGAAGTTCGTTCCATTGTAATTCGTCAATGGAATATTCGAGAACTCGCTGTTGAATTCTGCCTGATTCGAACTCGTGTACTCAGCAAATCGATCAAGGACATCGAGTCCGCTCGTGACCTGCGCGAATACTGTGAATCCGCCGGAGTTCTGATCGACACCGCCTTGGATGTTTGGCCCGTCCAGTACCGGGTTGTCAACCAGGTTAAAGAAGAACTGGTTAGTCACTCGTATCGAACCGCCCGGCTTGGCCATGGAGATCGTGCCACGCAGGTTGAGCCGTCCCAACTCGTTGACGGTCAATGGGGCAAAGGTCGGGATGGTCGGGAACGTGTTGTCCGGTCCCTGAGTGAAACCACCGCCCTGCAAGACGAAGTTCTCGATAAACCGGTGGAATATCGAGTTGTTGTAACGTCCGGCTTCTATGTACTGTAGGAAGTTCGCCACTGTCAGCGGCTGCGTGCGGTCAAACATTTCCACGTCAATGATGCCTTCGCTTGTGTTGAAGCGGAGGCGTGTGTTCACTAGATCCACGTCATTGAAGTTATTGGATAAGTCGATGACCGTATTGGGCGCGTTCTTTGCCACGGTGACATCGGCGATCTGTGCGGATACTGTCGGACCCGAGTTGCGACTAATGGAAACGGTGCCCTGACTCGTGTTGCCCAGAGCATCGGTGGCTTGGAAAGTAAACGTGTTGACTCCGGCAGACAGCGAGATATTGTCAAAGCGGAAATTGCCAGTGGCGTCGGCTTTGGTTTCGGCACCCGATTGTACCAGGCGAACCGCGGCGTTAGCTTCCGTCGTTCCAAGGATGGTCACCGTCGCGTTCGACGTGATTAAGTCGCCTTTAGTACCGGTGTCAGATTGGTCAGCAAGCGACAAAATCGGTGCCGTCACGGTTGAATCCAGCGTGAACGACACGGTGACAGCAGGCGATACGTTGTTCGCCTTATCGCGGGCAACGAAGCTCAGCGAATGCGTTTTGTCGTCTGTACCATTCAACGCAAATGTGGTGTTGAAGGTAAAGTTTCCGGCTGCGTCGAAGGACACATTGGTCGGTGTCACGCCATCGACCGAAACCGTGAGCGTGCTGACACCCGTGAGGTTGTCAGCGACCTTGCCGGTGACAGTCAGGTTGGTTTTTTGTGTGGGCGTGCCAACTGGCGCTGTGATGGTAATTGTCGGTGCAGCGCGGTCGGTGTTCAGGGTCGAGAAGCCACCCGGCGATGTATTCGGCTCGTACGCGAAGAAGCTGGTCAGTGGCCGAAGGGTGTCGCCATTGTAAGCGATGACGTGTGGGCCGCCGCCGGCACCGGCACCGGTGAGGATTTCCTCGCCGCCGAAGCCGTTGAAGTTGGAGTTGGATCCGACAAAGACGCCGCCGCGGAAACTTGCGCCATACGCAAACAACTGGCGCTCAACGGCGTTAGTAGTGCCGTTGAAGACTTTGACGTGAGGACCGCCCCCGGGCCCGGTAGCGGTGACGATGTCGTCAAAATCGCCCGTGGAGATATCCGCGGCACCGACGCGCACGCCGCCGCGGAAGTTCTTTTCGTAGGCAAAGAACGTACGGATCGACGAGCCTTGACTGCCGGAATTGATGTTGAATACGGACACCAACGGCGAGCCGCCTTCGCCGGCACCGGCGATCACATCCATTTTGTTGTCGCCCGTCAGATCGCCTGCCGCGACATAGATGCCACCGCGGAAGGCAGAATCGAACGCGGAAAGGTTGGCAATGTTTTTTCCAGTGGCACCGCTGAAGACTGCAACGTGCGGCGTACCACCCGGACCGGCACCGACAATGATCTCATCGCGGCCGTCGCCATCAATGTCGCCAGCGGCGACGCGGGCACCACCCTTGAAGTTTCTGCTGAATGCGAGGAAGTCGAAAATGGTCCCGCCGGTGGTGCCATCGATGACTTTGATGTGGGGCCGCCCCCCCTGCCCCGCACCGCAAATGATGTCGTCTTTGCCATCGCCGTTGACATCGCCGACGGCGACAAACACGCCACCTTTGAACGACGCATCAAAGGCGTTGAACTGCCGCATGATTTGGCCGTTGACGCCGTTGTAAATTTTGACAAGCGAAGTGCCGCCGGGGCCGGCCCCGGTAACGATGTCCTGGAATCCGTCGTTGTTGATGTCACCGGAGGCGACTGTCACACCACCGGCAAACGTGGCTGGAGCCAATCGAGACTCGAGTTGCATATGGCGTAGCCGCGACGAGCGCGGCCGACGAACGGTCTTTGAAGCCTTGAAGTAGCGACGAGCGGCGGTGTACCAGCGCGAGAACTTCGAGGTCATGGGACCATCTCCGAGTCGGTTACATGCGGCCGGCCGGTTCGTGCCAAGCCACTGGTGGATAATGCAAGTCGTCGGCGTGCTTCCGACAAGTCCGCTGCGACCGAACCGTTCCATCGATCTTTCGACGGTGCGCAGGGTGCTGGTCAATCCAGAGTACTGGAAAGCTGAACCACGACCCGACCACCGTCAAGCGGTTTTGGAGTCGGACGGCATCAGACGGGGGCTAAACCAGCGAAACCTTGCGCGTTATTCGCACTATGCGGGCATTTTAGCTGATCAGTCAACGGGGTACAACCGGCGGCGGCACTTCAACGTCCAGTGAGTACCAGCGATTGGCCATCTCGATCAACTCAATGGTCCACGGCGGAGCCTGCGGGTTGTACGACCCTTCGGGCAGCTCGCTGGGGCGCATAATGGCGAATGACTGATTTGCTTGGACTGGAACGCGGGCGACCGCCCGACCTTGCGCTAGCAGATGCACTTCCATGTTCCGACGATTCTCGCCGACGACCTGCCCCGCCCAGCCAACAGTTGTGTTGACGACATCGCGCAAAAACACCGGCCCGCGAATTTCCAGAGCGACTTCCGGGGCGACGGTCGATTTGGACGGCCAATACATTTCCAACTCGTTACGCGGTTGCAATAGTCTGGTGACCTCGTACTCAACATGGTCGATTGCCGTCGTGTTCAATTCTGGCATCAGTGGCTTGCCATTGAGTCCCGCACCTGATGCTCCATCGAATCGACAAACAACAAACACTGATTCATCGACATCAATAAGTCGCGGCAATCCGAATCGGCGTGTCAGCGGCTGAGGATGGACACATGAACCGAGAAAAGTTGTCCAATCATCCGGCAATTTCACGCGCCGTTTCTGACCGGATGGATCAACCGTTTCCCAAGGCCCCCGAAGTCGAATGCGGTGCGGGTACATAGATTTTCAGGCGAGCGTCGCTGCGTCAGCCCGACGTGGTTTTGATTTTCACTCAGCGAGAGACTCCACGTCGAGCTTATCCCGGCGCGCCGGGACTCGCCCTGAGGTTACTGGCTTATTCTCAGTCGAGGAAGTGGCAATGGCGAGTGGCAAACTTCGGTGGGGCATTTTGGGCGTTGCCAAGATCAATGATCGGCTGCTGCCCGCGTTCGCGGCATCGCAGCACGGCCAATTGGTTGCCATTGCCAGCCGCTCGGCCGATAAAGCGCGAGCTGCCGCCTACGCCGCCGGTATTCCGCGCTCTTTCGGCTCTTATGAAGAACTGCTGGCCGACTCAGGAATTGATGCGGTTTACATACCTTTGCCAAATCACTTACACGAGGAATGGACGCGCAAAGCCGCGGATCATGGCAAACATGTTTTGTGCGAGAAGCCGCTGACGCCATCAGCGAGCACGGCGGCGGCATTGGTTGAA
>JANNLP010000540.1:0-9487 GCA_031396905.1 Gemmataceae bacterium | reverse complement strand
GAGAGCCGCAGAAAAGTAAGCAGTGCGCTGGAGTTGCCGGATTGGTTTGACGCCGGAAAGCCAACCCGTTGCAACGGGTTGGCTTTCCGGCGTCAAACCAATCCGGCAACTCCAGCGCACTGCTTACTTTTCTGCGGCTCTCCACTTCCTGCCTGCCATTTTCACGGTACTTTCCTAGGTTGATGGGGTTAAGTCCACTATTGCTGGGCAAACCTACACAACTTCCCGAGGAAGATCCATGCGCGGTTTCAAGTTCTCATTGGCAGCGGCCGCCTTGGCGACAGCAATTGTCGGCCTGGCAGTGGCCCAGCCTCCTGGCGGCGGTCGCGGCGGCATGCAAGCCATGCGTGGCGCGGGCGGCTTGATGATGCTCCGCAGCCCTGACGTTCAAAAAGATCTCAAGATTACCGACGAGCAGAAGACCAAGCTGGAAGATGCCGTCAAGAAAGAAACCGAGAAGCGACAGGAACAGATGGCATCCATGAAGGATGGCGGCTTTGACAAAGACAAGATGCAGGCGGCATTCAAAGAAATGGCCGAGATGGCCGATAAGACAATCAAAGATATTCTCAACGCCGATCAGCAAAAGCGACTCAAGCAAATCACCTGGCAGCAAGCCGGTTCCGCGGCGTTCGCAGACAAAGATGTCGAGAGCGGCCTGAAACTGACTGACGAACAGAAAGATAAAATCAAAGGCATCAACGACGAAATGCGCGAAGACGTTCAAAACATTGCCCGTGAATCGCAGGGCAACCGCGAAGAAATGCAGACCAAGATTGTGGCACTTCGCAAAGAGACCATGGAGAAGGCCGAAGGCGTGTTGACGGCTGACCAGAAGAAATCATTCAGCACCATGCTCGGAGCCAAGTTCGAAGGCAAGATCGAAATGGGCATGGGTGGCGGTCAGGGCAAGGGCGGTCGCACGAAAAGTAAAGACAAGGACAAAAAGGACGGAGATAAGAAAGACGGCGACAAGCCGAAACGCGGCGACGGCGTGTAAATATACTCGCACTAATCTGCCGGTTTATTGTTGGCGGAATTAAGCAAAGCGGCCGTGGCAGTAACAACTGCCGCGGTCGTTTTGTTTTGATCGTATCGCAATGCTTGAACCATCACGTCGCGGTTCGTAGCCCAACTTCGATAGCGCGGCTCTACCACCTACGGATTTAATCCCATGCGGACGGTACTCATCATGGCGACGGCAGGCATCTTGGCTTCGACGGCATCGGCGACAGTGCAAACCAAACCCGTGACCTACGAACACGAAGGCGTGAAGCTCCAGGGCCATCTTTACTGGAACGACGCGACTGCCGCCAAGCGACCGGGTATCCTTGTCGTGCATGAGTTCTGGGGTCTCAACGACTACGCCAAGAAGCGGGCCGAAATGCTGGCCGAGCTTGGCTATGCCGCCATGGCCGTAGACATGTACGGCGACGGCAAGGTGACGAAACACGCCAAGGAAGCTGGGGAAATGGCGGCGACCGTACGCGGCAATCTCAAGGAGTGGCAGGGTCGGGCGATCACCGCCATGAAAGCGCTGCAGACGCAACCGATGGTCGATCCTAACAAGATTGCCGCCATCGGTTATTGCTTTGGCGGTTCAACGGCGCTGCAGTTGGCAATGACGGGCGCGAATGTGTCGGCCGTCGTGAGTTTTCACGGTGCGTTACCGGCGGTCACGGCGGATCAAGCTAAGGTCATTAAGGCCCGGATTCTCATCTGCCACGGTGCCGAGGACACGTTTGTCGCGGAGAAGGATTGTCAGGAGTTCCGGGCGACGTTGAGCAAGGCCAAAGTCGATTACCAGTTTCACTACTTTGGCGGCGTCAAACACAGCTTCACAGTCCCCCACGCCGAAGACGCTGGCGTTGGTGGCCTGCAATACGATGCCGCAGCCGACAAGCGCTCATGGCAAATGATGCAGGACTTGTTCAAAGAAGTATTTGGGAAGTAGTCCCGGGTCCGAGCCGACAGTTGCTGATCGCTATGGCTCCCGCTCCCCTGATTATCCCGGAGTTTCTTGATGCCATTCGGCGGAGCGGGTTGCTCGCGCCGCCGGAGTTGTCGGCAGCGGTGGCGTTGGCAACGGAACGCGACCGTGATTCGTCCCCGGCACTGGCGGCCGCATTGGTGCGGCAAGGGAAGTTGACCACATTTCAAGCCCGCAAGTTGCTGGCCGGCATCGCTAAGGGAATGGTGCTCGGGCCGTATCGGATTCTTGCTCCGCTGGGCAAAGGCGGCATGGCCAAGGTGTATCTGGCTCGGGACGCGCGGGCCGACCAACTAGTCGCGTTGAAGGTGATGCCGCCGCATTGGGCGCGTGAAGAACAGCGCCTGCTATTGCGTTTTCGTCGTGAAATGGATTTGTGCAATGCGCTGACGCACCCGAGCATCGCCCATGCCTACGAAGCTGGTATCGAAGGCGACGTACATTACATTGCGCTCGAATATGTCCCGGGCATGACTCTATCGAAGACGGTATCAACAGGCGGACCGTTGCCGGCCGACATCGCAGCCCGCGTGTTCTCCGAGGCTGCCGACGGCCTGGCCCATGCCCATGAACGCGGCCTGATCCACCGCGACATCAAGCCCTCGAACTTAATGATCACGCCGGCCGGGCATGCCAAGTTACTGGATTTGGGTCTTGCCTTGCGCAGCGGCGAAGAAGGCGATGCCACGGTGATCGGCGGCAAGGGTTACGTCGTCGGTACCATGGACTATGTGTCGCCGGAACAGACGCGCAACGCGGCCACCGTGGACTATCGCACGGATTTATACAGCCTCGGTGGCACGCTGTTTTTCGCGCTGACGGGTCGGCCACCGTTTCCGGGTGGCACGTCGCTGGAGAAGATCAAACGGCAGCGACAGGAATCGCCGCCACGGGTCGAAGAGTACAACATGAACGTGCCGGCAGGGCTGGCCGAAATTGTCAGTCAGCTTCTTTCGAAGAAGGCCGATGACCGACCCCCGACGGCGATTGCCGTCCGCGACCGGCTGCGCAAGTGGGCGGCCCCCGCGGTCGGACCTGACAATCCCGGCGACACGCAACGAATCCTCGCCGCCATCACGACCAGCCCGGTTGCCGACGAAGAACCCTCGTCGTTGCCGACCCGCACCCGCTACGATTGGTCAGTTTGGTTTGTCGTGACAGCGGGGATGGTTGTTGGTTTGATGCTGGTAGTGCTAGTGCTGGCGATCATGAAAAAGTGACAGCGAACGGCATTTGATGTACGATACTATTAACCCATCGGAATCTTCATATGAACCGAGTATCGCGCCGAACGTTTGTGAAAGCTGGCGTCGCCGGTGCCGTGGCGACTGTCGCCGGCACCAAGGCCTCGGGGCGCATCATCGGCGCGAATGACACGATTCGGCTGGCGGTCTGCGGCCTTAACGGCCGGGGTGGCGATCATGTCAAAGAGTTCGCCCGGATGCCGGGTGTGACGATCGCATACCTCGTCGATCCGGACACGCGCACATTTGAGAAGCGCCAAAAACAACTGCGCGATATGAAATGCCCGGAAGCGAAGGTTGTACAAGATGTGCGCCACGTGCTCAAAAGCAAAGATGTTGATGCCATCACGATAGCCACGCCGAACCATTGGCATGCACTGATGACGATTTGGGCATGCCAGGCCGGCAAAGATGTGTATGTCGAGAAGCCGTGCAGCCACAATGTGAACGAAGGAGCGGTGGCAGTCGATGCCGCACGTAAACACAATCGCATCGTGCAACACGGCACGCAACGGCGCGGCTGGAAGTCCTATCAGAATCTCGCCGCGGTCGTCCGCTCAGGCCACTACGGCAAATTGCGGGTATCTCGTGGCATCGTGTACAAACTAAGATTGGGTATCGGTGAAAAGCCCGTCACAGTTCCTCCGACGGAAGTTGATTTTGATTTGTGGACAGGCCCGGCGGCAATGCGCCCATACCACGGCAATTACGTCCATTACAACTGGCATTGGTTTTGGGACTTTGGCAACGGCGACATCGGCAATCAGGGCGTGCATCAGATGGACGTGGCCCGATGGATGATTCCGGATGCCAAGTGGCCACGCAGTGTGGTGACAATGGGTGGCAGGTTCGGCTACAAGGATCAGGCCGAGACGCCAAACACGATGTTGGTCAACTACGATTACGGCGACACCAAACTGATCTTTGAAGTGCGCGGCCTGCCGACCAAGAATTTCGCCAACGACCCCAAAAACGAAGGCAGCGTCCTGCACTTCGACGATGGTGTGATCGCGGATTTCAAGTTCTTCCGCAACCACGGCGACCCGAACGGCGAAGCGTTGCCGCCGATGCTCCTTGCCGAGCCGGCTGAAGATATCTTCGCCAACTTTATTTCGTGCATTCGCAGCCGCAAGCAGGACCAGTTATGGGCCGACATCAACGAGGGGCACATCTCCAGCGCTTTGTGTCACCTGGGCAACGCGTCCTATCGTTTAGGACAAGATGTAGCGTTCGCCCCGAGACCGCATGAGGCCATTAGCAACCCGGCCTTCGACGAGACATACGAGAAAATGGTTGAGCATCTGGTAAACGGCAAAGTGAACATTACTGGCGAGAAACTACGTTGCGGAAAATTGCTGGCATTGAACGGCGATGGCCATGTCAAAGATGGAGATACGAAAGGTCTGCTGACGCGCGAGTACCGAGCGCCATTCGTGGTGCCGAATAGTATGTAGCGCAAAGGTGGGTCTCGCGGACTCGACCCACCCTACCTAGAAGTCAGCAAAACTATGCGGCTTTGCGTTCAGCCAATGCGGCTGTCACAGGCTTGAATGCTTTCACGATCAATAGATTGCCGATGGCTCGTTCGAGAGCGGGGAGCGGCAGCCAGCGCCAGAGTTGAGGTAATTCGCCGCGGCGCAAATGTCGTTTGGAAACACGATGTTCGGTGAAGTCGGCGAACAGGGATTTCAGATCCCTGGCGGTGTGCCCGGAGCCAAGACCAGTGTTCTTGGCGAACCAGCGTGTCCACGGAAAGAACGCCTCGGACCAATATTTGGCACTGTACCTGGCCGGGACGATGGCGATGCATTTGCCACCCGGTCGAAGGACGCGGTACACCTCTTGCACGACGGCCGTAGGGCTTTCGACTTCGTCCAATAGCCCGTTCATGCAGACGACATCGATGGATGCCGTCGGCAGCGGGATCCCGTCAGGTGGGCCATGAATGAACTTGCCCGGCAAACCACGCAGATCGAAATGTGATCGGATCAAATCGAGTTGTTCGTGCGATCCACTGTAAGAAATCACGTCGGTGCCGTACTTGGCGTATTGCAACCAATCGGTACCAAGACCTTCGCCCATCGCCAAGAGGGTTTCGCCGCTGTGCCTGGCAAACTCCAACACGCGCGGCAACCAATAGCCCTGGCGGCGGTAACGTTCGCATTCGATGCACTCGAACCACGCCGGCGTAAAGGCTTCCGGCGCTGCATCACGAGGTGGCTTGCGGAAGGCTTCGCGGTGATACAGCCGATCCGTGGCTTCGGCAGGCAGATCGCCGCCCGCGGGAAGCCTGTCAGGCTCGGGAAAAATACGCAGCCTCGATCCGGTCGCGGCCATGGCCCGACTCCTCGGCGGCCCGAATCGTCCATGATTCGGTCACTACCAAGCCGCGACATACCTTACCTGCCTTGCCGCGTCAAGCCGATCGTGGCACAAATCGAGAGATGAAATTGTCCATTATGACTTGCGCAACAAACCGGCACTGGACTGAAAATACCGCTTGCGACGCGTCGATTTTTGCGGCGGCTCCGCTTCGTGGTCCTGCAAGTCGGCAAGATTGGCGAGGCAGCCGGGGCAAGCTACGGTCTTGAGGTGAAATTCAATATACGTCTGATGACCATCGTCCAATACGTCCAACAAATAGCTGCCGAGTTGCTCCCGTGACGGGCATGTCAACCGGTCGCGTCGCCAGATTGCCCCGACGGAGTGGTCACCGCGATCGCGTTCTTGCATCACATCGCGCAAGCGCAGGCGCAATGCATCATCGGCGCGAAGGGCGTGCTCCAGGCGAGCGCATTCGGCATCACCGAGGGCGTCGTCGATATAAGCTCGGAGCATCTCGCGAGAGCAGTCTTTCATGGAGTATCATCATACCCCAAGCCCGGTGCGTCAACCAGTCCGGGCTACCGAGACTGCACGGCTGTGACTCGATCGAGCAGGGCGGCCACGCTCTCGCACCACTGGCGAAGATCGCCTTCAGCGGTCTCCAGTTCGCTGCTCACACTCTCGGCGATCTGTTGGGCCGCCCCAAATCGCTCGTTCAAGTGCGTTAGCCGGTTACTCACGGGCGACTGGGCCTGTTGCAGTCCGGTAGGCTCGGTAGCTTGAGTCTCAAATTGTTCCAACATCTCGAATTGTTCGTCCATTTCCGCGCGCATGGCATCGGCGGAGCGTTCCGCGGCCATCAAAACAGAAACCCAATCGCCGACCGCATGGGTCAGCGCCGCAGTTGTGTGCATTGTGGTTCCCCCCAAGGACCGGCGAAGGCCATAACTGATGTCGGTCCCATTTGCAGCGCGGCTTTTGCTCTTGCGTTTACGGCGGTGTGCGGCTATTACCCCGCTTCCCCCGCCGAGTATTCGGTCCTGTCGCCATCGTTGTCCGGCTCTCAGTCGGCCGCGCAAGGAGGCTCTCTCGTGTACATCTCTTGTTCCACGTTGTGTTTTGGCAAGCAACCGCTCGGGGCAGCATTGCGGTCTATCGGCGAAATGGGTTTTACCAAGGTAGATGTCGCCGTGACCGAAGGCGGCCCGCACCTCAGCCCATCCGAAGTTGCCGCCGACCCTTCACGTGCCGCACAGACTCTCAAGATGTGGCCGGGGATCACGGCAGCGGCGTTTCATGTTGAATTCGCTCCAGGCATTGTCGCGGCCGATGCCGACCTGCAGATGAGCGCGATTTGTCGTCTGGCCCGCGTACTGGCAGTGTCACTGGTGAGCATTCCCGCCGCCACCGTCGATTGCGATTTTGAAAAGGAAGTCGAGCGGCTCACGCAGCTGGTGCGCATCGGCGAAAAAGAGGGCGTGACCTGTGCGGTCGAAACCAACATGGGAACATTGACGGAGACGCCGAGCAAGACATTGGAACTCTGCAAGCGCGTGCCCGGCCTCGGTGTCGCGCTGGACCCGAGTCATTACGTGGCCGGGCCTTTTCACAGTCAGGACTTCGATGAACTTTATCCTTACGTTAAACACGTCCGACTGCGCGACACCGGCAATAACATGGACAAGTTTCAAGTCCGCGTCGGCCAGGGCGAAATCGAATACGGCAGGATCGTGAACCAACTGACCCGGTGCCGTTACAACCGCACGCTCAGCGTCGACATCCGCGACCAGCCGGAACTCGGCTTCCCGATGCAACCGGAAGTGCGGAAGTTAAAGTATCTACTGGAGAGTTTGATTTAGTTAGTATCCTCGCTCCGCCCGTTGATCCACGTCGCGCAATAGCGAGGCCAGCCAGGCCACGTTGCCGGGGCCGTCGAGGAGCTCGGTGGGTGGTGCCTCCATTCGTTTCCGCAGCGTAGTTACGAGTTGGCCGGCGAGTTTGAAGCGGGCGGCCGGTGGCATTTGGAATAGTCGCTGGAAGAACGATCGCAAGATGCGGCGGTCGTCGGATGTGCAGCGGGCGACTTGAGCGACCGTGAAGGTCACTTCGGCGGAGACAAATTGTTCCAGCACCTTTTGAGTACGGGCGGGGGGCGCCTGTTGGCGCTCGCGGATGACTAGTGTACCGGCGGCCATGTCGCCGAGGCGTTGGCGCTTGCTCGTCAGAGCGATGAGTAAAGCACCTGCGAGATAACCCATCGGCAGGAAGTCGCCGACCGCCATTAAGTTGCGAATGCATGTTGCAGTGAAATCGACAGGTGCGCCGCCGTCGCGGACCACGCGGGCACCCATCAGGCGTTTGCCCGGCGTCTGGCCGCTCCACCACGTCTCGAAAAGTATGTCGTACAAGATCCAGAAGAACGCCATGAGCATGGCCAGAAAAAATACACCGAAGCGAAGCGCGTCGGAATCCGGTTGCTTAACGTCGAGAGCGCCGAGGATGATGAGAAAAACGATTACGGCGACAATCGTGCAGGCGGATTTAATGACGGCGTCCACCATCCACGATACGGTGCGGGTGCCGAGGCCGGCCAGTTCAAACTCGAGGTCGATCTGTTCGGGCGTTTCGAGGCGCAGATCGTCGGACAGGTCCATGCGGCAAATTGTATGATAGCGGCAGCATGAAAAGCACCGACCGCGAAACCCGCTGGCGGGAATTATCGTCGTTACTCGACGCCGGCGATCTTTCCGCCGCGGACTTGAAGCGGTTGGCCCGGCTCTACCGCCAAGTCACCATTGACCTCTCGCAAGCACGTGACCGCGGGGATGAACCTAGCCGCGTCCGGTTTCTGAATGACTTGGCAGTGCGTGCCCATTCGCGTGTCTATTCAAGCAAGCGGGTCGATTTACGCCCGATCTTTGGCTTCTTCATACGCGGATTCCCGCGTCTATTGCGTAAGCACTGGATTCCCGTCTGCATCATGATGTTCATCATGTATGGCTCCGCGTTAATGAGTGGCTTGGCGGTGGTGAACAATCCCGAGTTGGCGTATTCGCTTTTCGACGAGCGACAGGTTGAGCTTGAGAATCTCCGGTTGGAAAAGCACGAGGGTGAGTATCGCGGCAACTTCACGTTTTCCAAGCAGGCGAGTTGGTTTGCAGCCGGTGCGATCATCCTGAACAATTGCCGGGTGACTATCTATGCGTTTGCAGCGGGAGCAGCATGTTGCGTGCCGGGACTAATGCTGGTGCATTACAACGGCCGCATGCTTGGAACGCTGAGCGGGCTGATGTACAAGAACGGCTATTTCTGGGGTTTCTACTCGCTGATTGCCACACATGGCGTGCTGGAATTGACAGCAATATGTATTGGAGGCGGGGCCGGGCTGATCCTCGGCTGGGCACTGGTCAAGGCGACCAACCGACCGCGACGCGATGCCCTCAAGTTGGCAGGCAAAGACGCGCTCGGCCTGCTCGGCGGGGCGTGCGGCATGTTGGTAATCGCAGGGATTATCGAAGCATTTGTGACGCCGCATTACAACGCGACCGTGCGCTGGTCCACAGCTGGGACCACCGGCGTGCTGTTTATTCTTTACGTCTGGCTGGTTGGTAAGCCGGCCGTCACGTCAACAACTCTTTGACCGCGCTGCCGCCGTCCACAATTTTGATCGGGCGGTCCAGCGGACCCAGGTTCTCTTTGCGCGGGTTGATCTTGAGCGTTTCGCAAAACGTGCAAAACAGGTCCGGCACGGTGACGGGCCGCTCTTTGATCGACATGCCGTCATCTGCTGTCGCGCCAATCACTCGGCCACCGCGAATGCCGCCGCCGGCCAGTGCCACGTTGGACGCCTGCGGGAAGTGATCGCGACCGCCCCGGGCATTGATGCGCGGCGTGCGGCCAAACTCGCCCATCCATACAACCAGCGTGC
>JANNLP010000514.1:0-2015 GCA_031396905.1 Gemmataceae bacterium | reverse complement strand
GCGTCTGCGGTGCCATCGCCCGTCGTGAAGGTCAGCTTGGAAAAGTCGGCGAACGTCAAAGTACCGCTGGTGACCGACAGCGTGACCTGCACGGCGTCGACGCCCGCATCGATGTCAGCAAGCGTGATCAGCCCGGTCGCGAAAGCAAGGCTGGTATCTTCCGGCGTGAGAATTTCGCCTTGCTGCGGGGCGATGGTGATCGTTGGGCCATCATTGACTCCAGCCACGTCGAGCGTGACGGTAGCCTTGCCGATCTGGGCGCCGCCGGTACCAGTGCTGCCTTGATCATCGGCTTCGATGGTAATCGTCGTGGTGCCAAAGAAATTGGCAGTCGGCGCGAACACCAGGTCGGCGAGGGCGGCGTTCACATCCGCTTCGAGACCCGAGAATGTCATCGTCTTGTCCGCAGTGCCGTCGCCCGTGGTGAACGTGAGACCGGTGATGCCCGACAGGCTGATCGTGCCGTCGGCCGCTGTGACAGTTACGACCAACTTGCCGCCGTTGAGATCCGAGTCGGCGACGCTGATGGGGTTGGTTTTGTCGAAGGTAAACGACTTGTCTTCGGTGGCCGCGACTTTGCCCGCCGGGACTGTGAATACTGGCGCGTCGTTGACGAGGTCAACTGTGACCTCGTTATCGAAGATAATCGCGGCATCGTTGGGATTGCCGGCCGGATCGTTGGCTACACCCGCGGCAACGTCAATGATAATCGTGCCATCCATCGTCGCGCCGGAGACGGCGACCTTGTAGTTGCCGCCGCCGAGGTCGGTGATGTTGACAATCGTAGCGCCGGCCGTGCCGCTGACCATCACGTCCGAGGCGTCGAACCCGGTCATCACTTCGCTGAACGACACGAAGAAGTTCACGGGTTGTGTAAAAGTCGGATCATTTTGGCTCTGATCCTCAGCAATAATCACGATTGGATCGGTCCGATCGATGGTGTAGACTTCGCCCGACGTGAAGTCGCCATTGCCGGTGCCAGTGCCGCCGAGCATGTTGCTCCGCAGGTCGAGGATGGAATCATCGTCGGTGACATCCAGGCGTACCGTGCCTTCGCCGGTCAGGTTTTCAACCTGCACGGTGTAGGTTTTTGCGTCCACCGGCGTCACGGATATCACGCTGGTGCCGCCGATGCTGCCGGTGCTGGTCACGAGAAAGTCGGTGACATCGACGCCCGTGACGTCTTCATTGAACGTCACGGTATAGTTGAGCAACGTGTCATTGGTTGGGTCAGGATCAACGCGAACGATTGATGTCACCGTTGGCGGTGTCAGATCTGCCAATTTGACTTCATGGAAACCCGAAGTGCCCGTTCCGCCATCGCCATCTTCGACTACGACCTGCGCCTGGCGACTGATTAGGGTCAGGGTATCATCGGTTGTGGAAAACGTGACATTTCGCAGGACGGCCTGAGCCGCGGTCGGTGTCGCGTTTGAGTTGAATGTAATGGTCAACGGCACAATGGTGCCATCACCGGTCGTGTACGACCCAACCTGGACGCCGCCAAAGAACACGTTGCCACCGCTGGTTCCAACCTGGCCCGCCAACATGCCGACATTGCGAATGTCGATCAGATCGCCGACTTGGCCGGCGCTGAGACCGACCTTCATCGTTCCGCCGTCGAAGTTGGTCGAGTCGGGATCAAACAGAATCGCGGCCGGGTCGATAACGACTGGCACATCGCTATCAACGTCGTACGTCTGCACGGAGCCTGGCAAACTCACGACCGGCGGGGCATTGAGCAGCGGGGCGGCACTCAGACCGACGATTAGCGACCCGGAGCCGATTGTACCAAGCGAAGTCGCCATGCCCGTCGTGGTGTCGATGGTGAACAGCGTGGCCACGCCGGCGATCGTAAAGCTGGCGTAAGCCTGTCCGTCGTCGAACGAGATACAACTGCGTCGCAGCGCCGATGCACGAAGACCTCAACCGGCGTATTCGCACGCGCAACACGATCATCTTCACCGTCGTCTTCACGCGGGATGAGTCCACCGGAAAAATCCGACTGACGCGAC
>JANNLP010000228.1:0-2891 GCA_031396905.1 Gemmataceae bacterium | reverse complement strand
TAAATCCGCCAAGTCAGCCCTGATCGCCGTCGCCCACAAGCTGCTCACCATCGCTAACGCCATGGTGGCTCACAAAAGCCTGTGGCGACATTCGAACGTCGCCACTACCTCTTGATTTCTAAGACGGTCACTAATAGCTGCAATCCCTCCGGGATTGAAAACTTGTGGGTAACGGTCAGCGCAAAGCCGGGAAGCATGGCAACCAAAAACATTGCCCGGGGACGATGCCCCCCCCCCGCCGAACGCGTTGACGTCATTCCGGGCTTGCTGGGCGAGGTTGTGCATTCGATCGTTGCGCTTCTTCTTCGCCCGCTTGTAGATGGAGATGGACACGAGTGATCACTCCTTCGGGAATGGCCGCGACCATTTGCCGGAATTGCTCCGGCTCGGACTTGGGTTTGACAGCTCGCGGCTTGCCGCCGCTGCGCTTGCCGCGAAAGTTGGACGCCAGCGAACTGGCCGCGCGGATGAGTTCGTCCTTCTTGCCGACGCGCAACTGCGTCCGCAACGCGGTCACCGCTTCATCGCAAGCCGCATCGCGGGTGTCATAGCGAGCACGAAACAATTCGCGATACCACTTCCGCGGGTGGTTATGAATCCAGGTAAGCAATGTCTCAACTTCTCAACGGACCAACCGGCGGCGGCCGCACAAGCTTCCCACGACCCGCCGTGCGCACGCTTCTGCACAGCCAGCAAAGCCCCACGGGGCAACCCAGCAGCTTTCCTGTCAGCGATGTCAGTTCTTTCAGTCATGGCGATAGCCCAACCCGGCAGCAGAAGCCGCCTGAAACGCGGATGGAAATGAGGCGTCAGCGACTTAGCCCCGAGCGGGGTGTGGTCGCTGTGATATTGAGAGTGTAGTGTACGAATGGATATATGTCAAGCACGGTGGGGAAAAAAATGGAAGTCGAGAAACGCGGTAGGACGGCGGCCTGTGCGCGATTTCGGTCGATGTGACCGAGGTACTCAATAACGCATAGCCGCATTGCCCGTCGATAGCCAATTGGGCTGGCAAGCTTCGACGTGCATCTGTAAGTTAGCCTGACTCAATAAAGGTCAAGGCCGCATCGGTTTAGGTCCGATCTCCAACTGATCGTCCACGAAAATGAGTCGGCGATGCGCCTTATCCCGACATAATCGTTGGCGTGACCGAAGCGGAGATGCTATCGGATGGCAGGTTCGCGATCAAACGCGGTCCCGGGGCCTCTCTCAGGACGGCTAGCAGCTTACGGCTGCACGGACGTTGTCCCCCTCGATGCAAAACTCGACCAACCGAGACAACTTGAGTATCTCGACCTCCTTCCGACACAAAACAATCCGACGCCATCACTTACAGCTGTCGCTGAACATCAGGGCACAGCGCTGCTCTATTTGGTGGACACCAGCCGCGCGTCGAACACTAATGCGGTGTCCATTGCGGCAGTCAGTCGTCGGCTAGCGAACCGGAGCGACCCCGCGTGGCTTGGTGTTGTGCAAGCCGGTTCGCTTGAGATCTTTCCGATCGGATTCCACGCCGCATCGCACATGCAACCGGTCGCGATAATTGAAGAACACAGCGATAAGGCGCCGTTCTTTTTCCAGAGCCTTGTGCACGGCACCTTTGAGCAAAACGCTCAACTGAGGGGCACAGACTACGTCTATCACAAGATTTTCGCTCTGCTCATGCAAACGATGAACAGGTTTGTTCCGAAGGAAGGCAAAGGAAAGCTCGATTCGCTAGAAGTCCTTTCGATGGCTGGACGTGCTCTGTTCTTCCGTTTCCTGATTGACCGCCGAATCGTACGGCCAAGTGAGTTGCACGGACCCGACGGCATCTGTCCTGCGGCATCCGACCTTAAAGACGCCTTTTCAACGGCGAAGCAGGCGGCACAGACCTCGGCGTGGCTTGATGCCACGTTTAACGGTGACTTTCTTCCGCTAATAAATGAGTCTATTCCTGTCGCCGAACGCGATGGTCGTGAAGCCGCGTATTTGAAGTTCTTTAAACGCTGTGAGATCCTTGTCGGACAAGAACTCTTCAAGCACCTTCAAGCAATTCTCCGCGGTTGGAATGCGGTTGGCGCTGACTTTCAGCCAGAGCTTGATTGGGGCGATCTAGACTTCGCGCACATCCCGGTAGGCGTCTTAAGTCAGGTATACGAGAGCTTTAGCCATCGGGCCGACCCTCGCACGGCGCGCGATACGAGCGTCCATTACACGCCTAGCACGATTGCCAGGTTGATGGTCGAGGAAGCATTCGCTGCCGTCAGCAATCCGGCCGCAGCAAAGGCACTCGACGGATCGTGCGGCGCGGGCATTTTTCTAGTGCTCGCATTTCGTCGCCTTGTTCGCGAGCGCTGGCTGCGTGACGGCGGCGAACGACCCAAGACTGCGGTGATTCAGGAGATTCTCTACAAACAGCTACGCGGCTTCGATATTAGCGAATCCGCTCTTCGGCTCGCGGCACTGGCGCTCTACATCACGGCCATCGAACTCAATGCCAGTCCAAGGCCACCGAAGGCACTCAAGTTTCCGCGCAACCTTCGCGGTGAAGTGCTGCATCGCTTTGGCCGCGACGAAGTGGACGGAAAAAAGGCCGCCTTCCAACTCGGCAGCCTCGGACCGGATGTGCCGGCACATTTTGACAAGGCCTTTGACATCGTCATCGGTAATCCGCCGTGGACACGCTTACGCGATGACAAGGACAACGACGACGTTGACACGACAACAAATAAGGCAAGCAAGTCCGCTACAGACGAGTTGAACAAAGAGTTCACCGCCATTGGCCGCCGAGTGCTTGCAGGGCGTGGCCTCACGGCAATGGCAAAGAGTTACAAGAATCCGGACAAAAACCCAGATCTACCCTTTCTTTGGCGGGCAATGGAATGGTCAAAAGACGGCGGTGTTATCGC
>JANNLP010000460.1:0-2876 GCA_031396905.1 Gemmataceae bacterium | reverse complement strand
GCGTGAAAACTCGCGCCGCTTGCCTTGGCGAAATCACGGCCGCGCTTCTGGACTTCGACAGGCAATTCAAAGCCGGCCGGTGCGGCAATGGCAAAGTGGATACCGGTCATCGTGCAGGCGTCCATTAGCGATGTCGCCACGTTGTTGCCATCGCCGACAAAGGCCACCTTAATCTTGTTCGCGGGCACGGGCAATCGGCCGCGGATGGCCAGTAGATCGGCGAGCGCCTGCGTGGGGTGATGTCGATCGCAAAGTGCATTGATTACCGGGATGCGTACCGACTGAGCGATCTGTTGAATCACGTCGTGTGAATAAACGCGGGCCACGATCAAATCGGTGAATCGTTCGAGATTGCGGGCAATATCCGGCACCGACTCGCGCCCGCGCTCGTTGCCGCCGCTGGCGAGAATTTGCGGACTGGAAAGGAATATTGGCGTGCCACCCAGGTAATAGGCGGCAACTTCAAAAGACACCTTGGTGCGCAGCGAAGGTTTCTCGAACACCATGGCCACGACCCGGCCGGCCAGCACATCCTCGCGGCGCAGGCCTTCGTCATGCTTGCGTTTGTAATCCGCGGCGCGGGCCAGTACCAGCTCCACTTCGTCGAGTGACAAGTCCGCAAACTTCGTCAGGTCTTTGTTGTTCATCACTGATCTTTTACGAAAACAGCTCGGTGGCGGCGTCGCCGAGGGCGGCGACAAGCTGGTCGCACTCGGCTCGACCAATCGTGAGCGGCGGGATCAATCGAATGGTGTGCGGGTCTTCCGATGAGCCGATCAGGATGCCACGTTGCAACAAAGCGGGCACCATATACTTGCCATCGCCCTCGAATTCGACGCCAATCAGCAGACCAATGCCTCGCACTTCCACTAGTCCGGGAATGCTCGCCTTACGCAGAGTATCCATCAAATAGCCGCCAAGCTCCCGGGCGTTGTCGGCAAGATGTTCTTCCGCAATTACTTCGGCTGTCGCCTTGGCGGCTGCGCAGGCCAGCGGTCCACCGCCGAACGTGGAGCCGTGTTCCCCGTTGCCGATCTTCTCAGCAATCGCCTGCGAGAAAATAACAGCGCCCATGGGAACGCCGCTGGCGATGCCTTTGGCAAGAGTAATCAGATCGGGCGTGATTCCAATGGTCTGTGCGAAAAAGTTCGCGCCGGTGCGGGCAAACCCTGTTTGCACTTCGTCGAACACCAGCAACACGCCGTTGGCGTCGCAGAATTCGCGCAACTGGCGATAGTACGCAGGCTCGGCAATGCGCACTCCGGCCATGCTCTGGATGGGTTCAAGCATGACGGCGCCAACATCGCCCCCGGCTTCAAGATACTGTTCTTGAACGCTGGCGAGTTTGCCGAAGTCGGCGAAACGGATGCCCGGCAAGTTCGGCGGGAAGATGCGATACTTGGCAAAACCGGTCGCGCTCATCGATCCGTAGGTTCTGCCATGGAAGCCGTCATTCATCGCGATGATGGTGGTTCGCCCGGTGTATTTGCGCGCAGCTTTGATGGCCGTCTCGTTAGCTTCCGTACCGGAGTTACAG
Source organism: Gemmataceae bacterium (assembly GCA_031396905.1). GTDB lineage: Bacteria > Planctomycetota > Planctomycetia > Gemmatales > Gemmataceae > JAIBBI01. Next base: position 1,339 of record JANNLP010000460.1, on the reverse strand, counting down.
AAGAATACCTGCGTCATGCCTTCCGGGGCCAACATGATAATCGCCCGTGCCGCCTCAGCGCGGATTGAGCTGTAAACCACGTTGGAATAAAAGATCAGCTTCTCGGCTTGATTGCGAATGGCGGCGACGACGCGCGGATGGCAATGCCCGGTCGTAGTGACGCAATGGCCACCGTAAAAATCGAGGTAACGGCGGCCCGTGCTATCGAAAACGTAATTGCCTTCTCCCTGCTCGAGCGCCAATTCATGCTTCGCGTACGTCTTCAGCTGGTATGCATCTTCCATCGCTTTGATAGTCACGAATTCCGGAGCGCTCACGGCATTCTCCTAAGGAGCCAGCGGTGGAAATAGTAAACCACTCTCTTCCGGCAGCCCGAACATTAGGTTGGCGCATTGGACGGCGTTGCCGGCCGCGCCTTTGCCCAGGTTGTCGATGGCGCTGATGATCACGACCTCGCTGCCGGATTGGTGAACGGCCATATCGCAGAAATTGGTCCCACGTACATCGAGCAACCGCGGCGTGGTCCCGCGAAGGCGCACGAATCGATTGGCCGCCGCAAATTCAGCATAGATGTCGCCGACGCTGATCGTCGCATCCGTGACCGTCGCAAACACAGTCGCGAAGATGCCACGGCTGAATGGACCGGATAACGGCACCATCTTGATAGCGACCGGACTTGTTTCGCTGAGTGCCCGCTCAATTTCCGGCACGTGGCGATGGGCCAATACGTTGTACGCGCTAATGGAATCGTTACGGTCGGGGTGGTGTGTCACTGCTTTGGCATGAGCCCCGCTGCCGCTGGAACCGGTCACGGCGCTCACACGGGCCGGTCCGACCAACAACCCGCGCATTGCTAACGGTGCGAGCGCGAGAATGGTGCAATGGGCAAAGCACCCGGGGTTCGCTATCAACCGAGCATTGAAAACTCGCTCACCATACAACTCCGGCACGCCATAAACTGCCTCTTGCAATAACTCCGGGCAAAGATGTTTCTCGCCATAGACTTGTTCGAACTGTTGCTGAGATATGCGAAAATCGGCGCCAACGTCGATGATCGGCAAGTCGGAGCGAATCGCCCTGAGTTGAGCAACGAGCTTCATCGACTCGCCGTGCGGGACTGCGGTAAACACGAGATCGAGGTTAGTCAGATTGGCAACGTCGTCGGTAAAGTGAAGGTCGGTTATGCCCGCAAGCCCGCGATGGACGTCGCCGACCGGTTGGCCATGATGTTCACGTGACGTGATGACAGCAACTTGGAAATTAGGATGCCCGTGCAGATAGCGCAACAACTCCAGCCCGACATAGCCGGAGCCGCCAGCGATACCGGCGCGAATCACTC
>JANNLP010000458.1:0-7007 GCA_031396905.1 Gemmataceae bacterium | reverse complement strand
GCATCACACGAACTCGCCAAAGAACGCAACCGTCTTATCGCCATACCGCGCAACACACGACCACAGCGGCGCGAACGTTTCAGCTTGTTGCGGCGCAACCTTGACCGCTGGCAAAAGCTCGTTGCGAATGAGCTCACCGAGTCTCATGTTCGGCAATCACTTGTTGAGATGGAAACTCAGGCCAACGCAGTGCTTCGTTCGCGCGAAGCATCTTGGGTGCTGCATTCTGAAGCCGCGCTACATTCGTGGCTCGCGCAAAAGTAAGGGTCAGGATTCACTGCCTGACGGCAACGATCCCTGACCCGCTTCAAAATGTTCTTAGTACTAGTACGGCTGGTCCGGTGGCGGTTGGGCCGGCATCGGCTGAGCCGAAGGCGGCTGCACCACTGGCGGTGGCGCCGCCGGCTGCGCCAGCGGTGGGGGCGCTATCTCCGCCTCACGCCGCAGGTCGATCACGTATTCTTTCCCCACTTGGACATCAATGCTTTTTCTCCGGACGACTTGATGGCCTTCTTGTGTCCAGGTCGCCTGGATTGCATAGACGTAAGTCTTGCCGGATTCCATGGTCGGGGAATCAAAGAGTCGTTCCATGCCGTTTTGCTCGGTCGCTTGACCGTTGATGGTCAACCGAGCGTCGGGAGCCGGCACGACGATGAGCATTCGGACTTTGGTCGGCGACAACGGATAGGCCGACACCGATGGATCCTGCGGCGGCGGCTGTTGCGGCTGTACCGCCGTCGCCGATGAATCGACGATGACGGTCTGTCCCGTTGTAGCGTAAGGCTGCGCGGCGTAGACCGTGACGCCATCGTTGTAGTAGCCACCATCGCCATAGTAACCTCCGCCCCCGTAGTAGCCGCCGCCGCCGTAGAAGGCCGAGGAAGCGAGGCCGAGGCCTAGACCGATGCCAATTCCATATCCGGGATAACCGTAGCCGTACCCATAGCCGCGATTGCCGTAGTACCTGCCACCGCCGTAGTATCCGCCGTGGTTCCCATGACCGTGATGCGATCCATTGCCGTGATTGTGATTCCCGTGGTTCCAGTTACCGCCACCTGAATTTGAATTTCCGCCAGTTGAAGATGGCGGGTGCCGACCACTGTTCGCGACGTTTGGCCGCGTGACGCTGTCGGGTCGGGTGCTACCGCTGGAAATGGGGCGAGTGCTACCGGTGCTGACGCTAGAAATCGGGCGTCCACCGCCGACGCTAGCGCTGGAAATGGGGCGTCCGCCGCCTGCACTTATTGCAGAAACCGGCCGTCCGCCACCTGGACTGATACTGGTGGTCGGGCGTCCGCCACCAAAACTAGCACTGGAAGTGGGCCGACCGCCCATGCTGCCACTGGAAGTCGGGCGACCGCCGCCCATGCTGCTGGAACTGGGGCGTCCGCCGCCCATACTGCCGCCAGCGGAGGGACGTCCGCCACCGCCGCCACCGCCGCCACTACCCCCACGTCCGCCGCCGCCGCCACCGCGGGACTGGGCATTCACGGATGTAGCTGCGAGCGCCGCGGTAATTCCGCCGAGTACGAGCCAAAGTCTCATGTTGCGTTTCATAGTTGGTTCTCCACGGCGCGAACGGTCAGGCAAACACTACTTGCGCCACTGCTCCGACATGGCACTGCGTCAAAAACGCCAGTCACCGAGCATTGTATACCGGTTAGCAAGTTCGCATTGACCAATCTAATAGAATGCAGGTGCCTGCCGCTATTGGTCTTCGATGATTGGGCGACACCGGAGATCGAAGCGGCAGGCTTTTTTCGTTTCAACTTCTCCAGATTCCGCATAGAAGCATAGCGCACTTGGTCGCCAGGCCAATTCAATCTGGCCTAATTTGAATGAAGGTGTCTCACCGCCGGGTTGGCCAAACCGATGGTATCAATAAACCTGACTCCGGATTCCTTACGGAGTGGGTCATGAAGATCGACGCTTGGGTTTGGTATGTGCTTTTGGCCGGGCTTTCGTGGGGCACTTACGTTCCGCTCATCTTCTACGGCGGAAGTGAACTTGGCGGCAAGCCGGCAAGCCGACTCATGGCCATCCTATGCGTCGGTGTGGCGTACTTCGTTTTGGCGGTATTGATTCCGGCCGCACTCTACCTTAGCGGCAATCAGCAAATGCCCGAACTCTCGACGACCGGGCTGACGTTTTCAGCGCTAGCCGGCGTGGCAGGCGCGGTCGGGGCGTTGTGCGTGGTGTTTGCCACACAATCGGCCTTTGCCTCGGCTAAGGATGCAGGTTTGCCCGCAGGTTCGTACAAGGTGTACATTGCGCCGCTAATTTTTGCCATGGCTCCGGTGATTAACGTACTGGTGAGTTTGCTATGGCATCCCGAGAAGGGTTCGCCGTTGCATTTTGGTTTTCGGGAAATGCCCGGTTGGAAGCTGCTGGCCGGTATAGTCCTTGTCGGCGCTGGTGCATTCTTGGTGCTGATGTCCAAAGAAGAGTCAGAAGCCTCGCCGAAGCCGGCACCGCCGATGCAACAGACTCCGGCGTAACTTCACCGTCTTAATTCCACCGTGCGACTTCGGCCCGCGCTTGCCGCAGCAGCTTGCGCACCAGTGCCGCGTCGGCACTGGCTGGCGATGTATCGAGATATGACGACAATTGGTCGATGGCCGGTCCGGGCCGGCCACACTGGATGAGGCAAACGCCGAGGTCGCGGCGTTCCAGACTGTTTTCGGGTTCGAGTTGCAGGATGCGGCGAATGACACGGGCCGCCCGCGGGAACAAACCTTGTCGCAAGTACACACCCTTGAGATTCGTCAAAAGCCGGCGAATTATCAACCCAGTCGGCGAGCCGCAGAGATCATCCAACGTGGCGGTGAACTCCTGACCGGTCGCGCGTTCCACCAACTCTTCGCAATCGCCGACACTCAATATCTTGCCGCCGTGAAACGGATCGAACAATATGACGTCGCGGCCGGATATGAGTCGCGCCACGAAGTGCCCCGGCAACCCGACACCTTCGACATTGAGTCCGGCGCGGCGACCGACGGCCACAGCGAGAATCGATAGCGTGATCGGCAGCCCGAGTCGGCGGTCGATCACGCGGTTGAGGTAACTGTTCTCCGGGTCGTAATAACGCTCGGAATCTCCGCGAAAACCCTCCTCCACAAACAGTAATTCGCACAGGGCATTTGCGTCGCTCGCTAAATTACCGGTCAAACGCGGCAATAAGGCCATCGCGAGGCGATCAAGCTCGGCAAGGCAGGCTGACGGCTCCAGTTCGGGATACTCGTCGCGCGCCAACTCCAGCGCAAGAGCAGCGATGTCCACATCGACGGCCGGATCACGCCCGAGCATGTCGAGAAGTCTGTCAATATTCACATCGATATTTTATTGCGCATTTGAGCACCATGCCTAGGTCAAAACGACTTGTTCATCGCAAGCTCTTGTATTCGAGCGGGCCTCAACCAGGCACTTGGAGCGCGTCCAGTTCTTTCTGCCACCTTGCGGCATCCTCTGTTTTGCCGGCTACCTGAAAGTTTTGCACGAGGCGTTGGACGGTCTCTACGAAGTTAGCTCGTTGTTGTTGTGGAATCGTGATGGAGCGCATTTTCGTAATGTCTTGATAACCGGCGGCGAGTAGCGGTTCCGCTTCGGTGTGTTTCGATTGAGCAAGCAAGGCGGTGCCGAGATTAATGCGGGCGAGGTGCGTGGTCCAGCCGTCCGGGTCGAGCTTTTCGCACATGGCCAACTCGGCGCGGAACACGGTCTCCGCTTCGACGAACTTGTTTCGCTTCAGAAGTTCCAGTCCGGTGACCATCAGTCGCGCTTTTGCAGCGCTTTTGACCGGGGCTGTTTGTGCTTGCCAGAATGCGATCAGTTCGCGGCACAGCGGTTCGGCCAGGTCGTGCTGGTTCGATTCCTCGTAGCACGCGATCAAATTGGAGATGAACAACTGGGTGTCGGGATGATGGAGACCCATTTTCAGCCGTGCTCCAATAACGGCGTCGCGCAGCAACGGCACGGCCTGATCGTACTTACGCTGGCGCGTGAGTGCGGACGCCAGGTTGTTCTTGGCACTCAGGGTTTCGGGAAAGTCGGGGCCGTGCTTGGCAAGGCGTGCTTCGAGTACTTCGCGATAGAGATTCTCCGCTTGATCGTACGATCCCTGGCGAAAACGAAGCCGGGCCAGGCTGGTTTTGTAATTCAGGAGATTGGGGTGATCGGGTCGGAGTCGGCTGGTCGCTTCGATCAACTCGCGGTAGAGCGGCTCGGCCAAGTCGAATTTGCCCAAACCCGTATAGCCGGCCGCCAGACCTTGAAGGCTGTTCTGCGTGTCGCGGTGATCGCGGCCTAGATTGACTGTTCGCCAGGCGACCACTTCTTGAAATAGACTGGCAGCCCGTTCGTGCAAGTCGCGGTGGTGGTAAATAACGGCCAGTCCATGTTTGACAACGTGAACGTCCGGGTGATTGACGCCATGCCGCGTGGTCAGATCGCGCAGCGCCTCGCCAAATAATTCCTCGGCCTTTTCATATTGGCCCCGTTCCCCGGATACGATGGCCAGATAATGCTTGGCAACGATGTCAAGATTATCGTTGGCAGCGCGGGGTCGATGCATGTTCAACAATTGATTGCAGGCCAATTCGGTGCGCTCATGTTGTCCGAGGTCAAAATGAAGGATGGCTTGCACAAGTTTGGCGTGCAGCACGTCGTAATGATTTGGTTTGAGTGCCGCCATTCGTAGCTCCAAGGCACGATCCGCGTGCGGCAGAGCCACCTCGGGAAACCCCAGGTTTCGATAAGTGGCGGCCAGGGTCATACGAAGGGCCGCTTCAGTCAGCGGTTGATCTATGAAACGGCCATTGAGCCTTTCCGCGGTGCGATCCACGAGTGTGCGCACCTTCACGTCCGGGTCGCGACCTTGACCGCCTCCCGGTTGCAGGCTCACATCGGCCTGTCCCAATAGATCGTGTTGCAGGAAGTCACTGACCGCTTTGGCGATGTCGGCTTGTTGCCTGGCTTCGCGCTTCTGGTTCAGCGCTTCAACCATTCCCCAGGTTGTGCCGACGATGCCGGCGATGAGAAGCACCACGATGACGGACGCGGCCGTGACCGGACCACGATGTTTGCGCAAGAACTTCCGCAACCGATAACCGGCACCTGGCGGACAGGCCTCCACGGGTTCGTCGTTGAGATGCCGTTGGATGTCGCGGGCCAGTCCATTGGCGGTTTCATAACGATGGCCGCGGTCCTTCTCCAGGCATTTCATCACGATCCAGTCGAGTTCGCCACGCAGGATTTTGGGCAGGGCGGCCGGCTCGGTCTTGCGCTGTGCGGAGATTGAAGGCAGGGCGTCGCCGGATTGGCTGATGCGGGTACTGGGCTTGGCCGGCTCGTCCTCGCGGATCATGCGCAGCATCTCACCGAGTGCGGCGCTGTGGAGTTTCTTCTTGTCCAGCGGCGTCATGCCGGTCAGCAATTCGTAAAGGAGCACACCCAGCGAATAAATATCGCTGCGGGTATCGACGTCCAAGGCGCTGCTTTCCGCCTGCTCGGGGCTCATGTACTCCAGCGTGCCGATCACCTGGCCCAGGCCGGTGAACATTGTTCGTTCGGTCAACCGCTGGCTGGTCGCTTTGGCCACGCCAAAGTCAATGACCTTGGGCACGGGCCGGCCGTCGTCCAGCGCGATCAGCACGTTTGACGGCTTGAGATCACGATGGATGATGCCTTTTTGATGCGCATGTTGCACCGCCTGGCAGACCGGGACAAACAGTTCCAGGCGCTGGCGCGGCGTGAGCGTTTCCTGGTCACAGTACTTGGTGATGGAGATGCCGTTCACCAGTTCCATGACGAAGTAGGGTCGGCCGGTATCAGTTGCGCCGGCGTCGAACACTTGCGCGATGTTCGGGTGGTTCATTAGCGCGAGGGCTTGGCGCTCCGCTTCGAAACGGGCGACAACCTCGGCAGTATCCATTCCGGGCTTAATGATCTTGAGTGCGACTTGGCGACGGACTGGACTCTCTTGCTCGGCACGGTACACAACGCCCATGCCGCCTTCGCCGATTTTCTGCACGAGCTTGTATTGGCCAATATGTGTGCCTGGCCGCACAGCATTTGCAAACAACGATTCGCTCACACCGATGCCGGAACGATAAGCCCCAGTTTGCGGGCCAGCTATGGCCGGGACTTCGAGAAAGCTGTCGGCCGGATCGTAGGCGGCGAGCAGAGCCTCGACCCGTTGACGCATGGCATCGTCGCCGGCGCAGGCGGTGGCCAGATACCCGGGCCTCTCGGTCGCCGGCAATTCGAGTGCATTGGCAAACAGCGTATCTTCGGTCATTGTCGTTCCCGACGGGAGTGCGCGCAACGGCTCAACTCACCAATGCGGATTTGGCCAGGGAAACGCGCCAAGCAGCCAAGTGAATTATGGCGTGGCCGACTCGCTGTCATTGGCAAGCGCCACTTTCAGCCAGGTTTTGGCATAGGCCCAAACGCGGTCGGCTTCGCGCGGCGAAATGTCGAGTAGTTTCGCCGCTTCGTCGAGGGTGCAGCCGGCAAAGTACCGCAACTTGACCAGTTCCGCCTTCGCCGGGGCATGAGCGGCCAGTCGGTCCAGGGCTTCATCCAGCGCCAATAGCTCGTCGGATGCCGACGCATCGGCAATGAGGTCCGGATCCAGATCGGCGCGACGGTTGCCACCGCGCTTCACGGCATTGCGACGGCGGGCGGCGTCAACCAGAATGCGTCGCATCGCTTCGGCGGCGGCTGTGAAAAAGTGGGACCGGTCGCGCCAGCGCGGCTGGTCGGCCGGACCGACTAGTCGAAGGTACGCCTCGTGAACCAGCGCGGTGGGTTGAAGAGTCTGCCCGGGATTTTCGCTGGCCATTTGAGCGGCGGCGAGCTTACGCAAATCGTTGTAGACAAGTGGCAGCAATTCATGGGCGGCAAGCGTGTCGCCGCCATCAATGGCGCTCAGAATTCGCGTGACTTCGCTCATGCCGTGTCAGATTAGCCGATTCGCGGGCGGTTGGCACGATTTCGATGATTCGTGT
>JANNLP010000396.1:0-3756 GCA_031396905.1 Gemmataceae bacterium | reverse complement strand
GTCAATGGCGTAGCCTTCAGTCCGGACGGGTCACGGCTAGTGTCGGGGAGCAACGATCACACGATCAAGGTGTGGGACGCGCGGATGGGCCGGGAGGAATTGAGCCTGCGGGGGCATACCAGCTATGTCAGAAGCTTCGCGTTCAGGCCAGACGGCGGTCGCCTGGCGACCGGAAGCAACGACTACACGGTGAAGTTATGGAACGCGCGGAACGGACGAGAAGAGTTGACCCTACGAGGGCATTCCAGTGGCGTCACCTGTGTCACCTTCAATTCTGGTGGCTGGCGCGTGGCCTCGGGATGCGAAGATCACACGATTAAGGTGTGGAACGCGCGGACCGGAAAGAACGACTTAACCCTTCGTGGGCATGCAAGCAGTGTCGCCAACGTGGCCTTTAGCCCCAATGGAAGGCTTATGGCCAGTCGTGACGACAAAGGCGTGGAAAAGGCTTGGGACTTATCGACCGGCAAGGAAATTCAAGACGAAGGTGCGAAGGAATGGCTGGCGAGAGAAATCTATCGATCGCGCAGCCCCGATGGCCTTTGGCTTGTGACGACGCACGATGACGGCACAGTATTGTTGACCAAACCTAAGCCGTTTGATGATATTGACAGTGGCTATTGGGAGTACCTTTCCCGCTTTGATCCCGTGTGGGCACGGGAGCGATCGCGGCAATTGCTCGAAGCCGGCAATTGGTATGGCGCGCGGTTCCATCTCGACCGAATCCTGGCCGCGAAACCGGGTGACGGGGCGGCGCGTTTGGATCGCGCCCGCTGCCGATTGGAGATGGATGATTGGCCTGGGTATTTGGCGGATGCACGAGCGGCATTGCCGTGGTTTGAAGGCTCCATCTTAGGTATTGACGATTCAATTTGGCACGCGGGGTACGTACGTTTGGCGTGTGGCGACCATGAGGGCTTTCAAGACATGAACCGGCGATTGTCTAAGTCGCTCATGCCAAAGGGTGGATTGCCTTGCCTGTTCGCGGGAATGTTAGCCGGACATGGAATGGCTGACGGGATGGTGTTGGCAGCGGCGATTGACGAAGCCCACTCCGATAGTGACCGAATCATTCATGTTGCATCCGTGTCGCCGCATGTCAGCGACATGATCTTTCTCGATGCGTGCAGCGTCACCCCCGAAGCTCGGTTGAAATATGACATCCGCATGGGCCAGCGAATCGACCCGAAGCGATTGAAAACTAATGGCGTAGGTTACGATCAATTGTGGAACGCCCTGGCCTATTGGAATAATGGCGACAAGGAAATGGTGCGGAAAGAGTTGGCCGCCGCCGAGAAATGGCTGACGGAGCCATCGAAAGAGAACCGCGACAGGAGCAATGCTGCCATACTGGGACATGCGAACCGGTTGGACTTTGAATTGTTGCGGCGCGAGGTGCGGGAGAAATTGGGGATGGCGGTGGATCAACAGAAACTCCCGCCGGGTTGAACCCGGGTTGTGCTAGCGAGGCGTCGGGGGGCGCGGTATGATGATCGTGATGGAGGCGTGTGATGCCTGATGCTTTGGTTGCGCCCGTGAATCTGCAATTGTCTGTCATGTCGCCGGCGCGGGAATTGATCGAACGGGCTGCCACGTTCACCGGCCAAAGCGTTGATCAATTCGCGGCCGACGCGGTCATCGAAAAGGCAAACGCGGTTCTCGACGAGTCGTCGGTTCGGCGCCTGTCCCTGGCTGATGCCGAGCGCTTCGTGGCTTTTTTGGATGCCGACCTGCCGAACGATTCGTTGCTCGCCGCCGCTCGCCGGTTTCCCTCACGTGGCTAGCTGGCATGTCGAGGCGCTGTCCGCTCAGCATGCGCGAATTGGTTTCAACTGCGGAGTGCCACTGCTTGATGACTTTCTGATCAAGTTGTCGTCACAATACGAGAAGCGCAATTTTCCAGGGTGTTCGTCGCGGTCGTGCCACCCGATGCTGAGATCCTGGGTTACTACAGCCTATCGGCCGGAGCGGTTTCTCTCGACGCGCTACCCGCCGATCAACGACGCAAGCTCCCTCGGCACCCGATTCCCGTCGCACATTTGGGACGGCTGGCAGTCGCCACCAAATGTCGAGGTCAACGGCTTGGTGAATTCCTGCTGATCGATGCGCTGCGCCGGTGTGGGACTATCGCCGATTCGCTTGGGCTGCACGCGGTCGAAGCCGTGGCCATCGACGACAGCGCTCGGCAGTTTTATTTGAAGTATGGTTTTGAGTCCTTGATCGACGACCCACGTCACCTGTACCTAACCATAGCGAAGATTTGGAATCTTAACCGGTAACGCCTTGGCCCCGAGATGTGGTTGACCCACCCAACGACAACCGCGACTGGAGCAACGCCGCAACGCTGGCTCCCGCGAACCGGTTGGACTATGAACTGTTGCGGCGGGAGGTGCGGGAGAAGTTGGGCATAACGATGGATCAACAGAAACTCCCGCCGGGATAAACACGGCGGCTCGTTGGAATGGGTAGCTCGCATAAGCGGCAGCTATCGCATCATTTACACGTCTCTTTGGGCTTTGGGTTATGCCAGCCACCTTTGGGCATTAATGCGCGATCGACTTCGGTAGGCCCCCATGTGTTAGGCTCGTATTCGGAAAGCGGCGTTTTGTTGCCGAGGATGGGATCCACGATGCGCCAAGCGGCCTCCACGGAATCGATGCGCCCGAAGAGTGCTCCGTCCCCGTCGGCGGCGTCACCGAGGAGCCGTTCGTAAGGCCCCATCTCGTCGGGCGTCTGATGACAGACAACCATTTCAATCGGTTCGCCCACCATCGGTTCGCCCGGCTTCTTGGCCTTGGCGCCCAGGGCCAGCACCACTTCGGGGCTGAGTCGAAAGCGAAAGTAATTGGCCGGCAATTTCTCGGTGTCATCCAGCACGGGTCGCGGCGGAGATTTGAAGCGAACCAGGACTTCGGTTGTGGTGACGGGAAGACATTTGCCGACACGCACATAGAAGGGCACGCCCTCCCACCGCTCATTATCGATGTGAAACCGAATAGCCGCAAACGTTTCGACCTGTGACTTCGGGTCCACGCCTGGCTCGCGGCGGTAGCCGGCGAACTGGCCGCGCACGACATCGCGTGGTTCGAGAGTTCGGACCGCCTTGAGCAGCCGGCCACGCTCATCGCGCCGGGCCTCGCGATCATTGCCCACCGGGCATTCCTCTGCGAGACAGGCAATCACTTGAAGCATGTGATTCTGCACGACGTCGCGAATTGCTCCCGCTTCTTCGTAGAATTTGCCGCGGCCGGCCACGCCAAAGTTCTCCGCCATCGTGATCTGAATGTTCTCGATGTGCCTTTTGTTCCAGCCTGCTTCGATCAGTGGATTAGCGAAGCGGAAATAAATGAGGTTCTGCACCGGCTCCTTGCCGAGATAATGGTCGATGCGGAAGATCGCTTGCTCCGGAAAGTGGGCATGAAGCGTGCGATTCAATTCCTGGGCCGACGCAAGGTCGCGGCCAAACGGCTTCTCAAGCACCACGCGGGCTTCTTTGATGCAACCGGATTTTGCCAGCCCCTCTACGACAGTGGGGAAGGCGCTGGGCGGAATGACCAGGTAATACAACGGCCGATGGGCCGGGCCGAGCGCTTTGCATAGCTTCGCAAAAGTTGCCGGGTCGCCGTAATCGCCATCGACGTAACCCAACAAAGAGCAGAGTTTCGCATATGCCATGGGGTCGAGTCCGCCATTTTGTTCAAGGCTATCCTTGGCACGTGCCTTAAGTTGGTCGAGGGACCATGCGGATCGACCCAC
>JANNLP010000390.1:0-8583 GCA_031396905.1 Gemmataceae bacterium | reverse complement strand
GGTTCGAAACTTGTGTTCATCATTTGTCTGGGTGATATTAGGTTCTGGACCACTGGTATACTGAGATATGCTAGCAGTGCCAAAAGGGATGCATTAGATATGCCCCGCGCCTTGTCGAGGCAAACGGCGCCGGCCGTTGCTGCCGGTGCCGCTAGCAACATGATCGACAGTTGGGTAATCAAAACGGTGCTGGCAAAACTCTCAGCTAACCCGGCGTATTGCTGAATGCTCAACGAGGTGCCAGTACGAATGCGCCAATCCGACCAGTACGACAAAGACAGGAATGCCAACAAAATGGTAACCAAGGTGCCACGTAGCGCAAACGTCTGCCAACGCCGCGCTGCCGCGACCAATTCCACTTTGAACAACGGCCCGGTTCCAAGGCGCAGCGACAAGCGTCCCTCCCTGCCGCTGAGATTACATGAAATGACAACAATCGGCGAGCCGGACTAATTCAGCCGCACCTTTGCGCCGAAGTCTTTTTGTTCGGACGAAATGAAGTAAGTGCTGCAGCCCGCGTCAATGAGATCGGGGCTGAAGTTGACGTGTTCCATGTTGTACTTGGCCATGGAAATCATTTGATCGAGGATGTCGCGCGGCTGGCACATACGCATTGGCCGATTCATTGCCTTGTACCACTTGGTCATGAGGTAATCAATGGCCTTGTCGTCGTAAGCCACCTGCCGGCTCTTGCACACGAGTTGCCAGATTTGCCGGAACTGGGCTTCGCTGGGATTGCGAATCTCAATCTTGTATTTGATTCGGCGTAGAAACGCCTCGTCGGCGAGTTGCATCGGGTCGAGGTTCGTGGAGAAAATCAACAGCTGATCGAACGGCACTTCGATCTTGGTACCGGTCACCGTTGTGAGGTAGTCGTAGCGCTTTTCCAGCGGCACGATCCAACGGTTCAGCAAGTCCATCGGCCGCAGTTGTTGTCGGCCGAAGTCGTCGATCATGAAAATGCCGCCGTTGGCCTTCATTTGCAGCGGCGCTTCGTAAAATTTTCCGGTGGCATTGTACTTGAGATCAAGTTGAGCCATGATCAACTCGCCGCCGACGACGATGGTGGGTCGGCGAACGCGGACATAGCGATCATCGTGGGTGACGTCACGGAGGATGGAGTTTTCGAACCCTTCCAGAGGTTTGGCGTCCACGCGGTGGTGCAGGATTGGATCGTAGAGTTGAATGATCGCGCCATTGGCTTCTACGGCGTACGGAATGTAAATCTCATCGCCCATCAGGCGCGTGATACGCTCGGCAATGGCGGTTTTGCCGTTGCCCGGAAAGCCGAACAGGAAGATCGACGATGCCGAGTTGATGGCCGGACCAATCTCATTCAGTACCTCCGGCGTGATGATGAGATCGCGGAACGCCCGGTGAATCGATCGGCGCGTGCAGACGAAATTGCGCACCGTCTGAGCGACGATGGTCTCGACGTAATCGTCGAAGGGTACGGGCGCGGGGCCGGAATAGGTCGATTTGTTCAACGCCTCTTGCAGCGCATCCGGGCCTTTAGGCGGCTTGATTTCGTATTCGAATGAGGCATCGCCTGTGCCTTTCTGGCCCACAATGTCGATGAGTGATTGGCGGCGCATCAGCTGGAGGATCGGATTCAATACACCCATGCCGAGGCGAAGTTCGGAAGTCAACTCGGTACCAGTCAGCCGCCCGCGATTGAAAATCGCTCGCAAGATCATGTCAAACAGGAATGACACGGATAGCCCAGTCTCGCTAATGAGCTTGGGTGAAACCGGTGCGTAGCCCGAACTCTTAGAGACGGACTCCTCGTCGTCCGGATCGTCATCAAGCGGTGGCGGTGGGTCACCAATCAGGTCCGCGCCCTCGGCCCGCGCGGAATTGATCGCGGCGTCGCCACCCAGGGCTTCCAAGTGCGAGTGGTGTAATTCAAGGTGTCGCAAGGCGTCTTCGTCACCGATCGCGCGGGCCTTTTCCAGGCACTCCGTCAGCGCGTCGATGACGACGTACTTGACTCCCTCGACATAAAGATGGTGTAAGTATTCGCCTGGCCGGACGTAACAGTCTGGCGACGCGGTAGTGAGCTGGTTCAGCTCATCGTGAAAGGAGGGGCCGATCAGAAAACGCACGTGGCTGGTTCCGGAGGGTACGGGCCTGCGGTTTGCAACGGAACCCTAGCATTATCTTCGCGGTTTCGCCAATCGGCGGCTCCCGCACAACCCCTACTGAGGTTGCCGACCTCCCGCTTTCCCCGTTCCACTGCGGTCGGCCCATTTGACAGGAGTTTTTGACCGGTTACGCTAAAGATGACCCCGTACGCCCGTGCGCGCCGCACTTGGAGTCCCGATTATGGCTAGGAAGACTTCGGCCCCCTCAGAATCCAACACCGGGTTGATTGTCACCCTCGTGTTCTTCGTGCTGGCCACGCTGACATTGGGCGTGTTCACCTACTTTGGCTATTCGGGCCAAACTGAGCTGGCGGAAAAAGAAAAGAAGGCCCAGGGCGAGGTCAAGGCCGCCAAGAAAGCACTGGATGAAGAATCGGTGCGACGGTTGGCGATTGCCATCGCCACCGGGAACGATCAGCCCGGCGATCAGGCAAAGTTGAATGGACTGAAAGCGAGCTATAAGGCCGAACTTGATAAAGCTGTAGCCGGCATCAAAGACGTGGACAAATGGGATCCAAATTTGGATCGGCCAGCTCTCACGCTGTCCGACAAGATCGCCAAGATGACCAAAGATTTGGCGACCGCGACTAACGAGAAGAAACTCGCCGAGCAGAAACGCGATGAAGCCGAAAAGGCTCTCGCCACCGAGCGAACCACATTCAACGACAATCAGGCCAAATTCAAACTTAGTTTGGAAGAGTTGCAAGCCAAGGCCGTCGCCGACCTCACGGCACGGTCAGCCGAGTACAACAATCTGATAACCAAGATCGATAAGGAACTTAGCGAAGGCCTTAAGACCGAAAAGCAAGGGCGTGCGGATGACGGTTCGGCGGCCGAGCGTGAAAAGAAACAGCTCAAAGCCGAAATCATGAGCAAGGCAGAGCAGCTGGCGAAAGCACTATCGCAACTGACGCCGCCAAATTCGCTGGAAGCTGACACGCCGAAGGGATTGGTTCTCAAAGTCGATCGCGCCAACAAGACCATCTACCTCAACCTCGGCTCCGCGGATTTCTTGAAGCCGCAGGTGACGTTTAGCATTTGGGGTGCCGGCACATCGGGTCGGTCGGCCGCAAACCGCGATGCGAAAGGCCGAGTTGAAGTGATCAACGTGCTTGAACCTCACCTTTCAATAGCACGCATCGTGTCGACGACCAACGAGCTGCGTGACCCGGTGTTGCCCGGTGACTTGCTGTTTAACCCATCGTGGAATTCCAGCCAGCGCGACCACGTCGCCCTGGCCGGCATCTTCGACCTGGATGGCGATGGCACTGACGACACGCCGGAGTTGGTTCGCAATCTCGAACGCCAGGGCATCGTCGTCGATGCGTGGCTTGACCTGCGTCAGCGAGTTATGAAGGGCACAGGCATTACGGAACGCACCTCTTACATCGTTGCTGGCGAACGCCCGGAACTTCCGGAGGCCATCCGCCGTCAAGTCTCGCAACTGGGTGAAAACCCGCTCGTGCAAGCATTCACCGAAATCAACATTGCTCTCGGCAAGATGGAAGAAACAGCGCAGCAAAAGGGTGTGCAAAAAGTCGCGTATCGGCGCTACCTATCGCTGGTTGGCTACCCGTTGCCGAAGTTAACTCGGCCGCTGGATCTGAGTGCCAGCACGTACTTGCGGCAGTCGGCAGTCGCCGCTACCCCGGCCGGAGAACCGGCCAACAAAGCACCTGACGCCAAGGCTGAAAAGCCGAAGGACGAGAAACCCAAGGAAGAAATGCCGAAGGAACTGCCCAAGGAAGAGAAGAAGGATGAATAAACGCGGCTGCCGCGTTCACCCATTCCGAATCTTCTCCAACAACCGTTTGGTGGCACGGATGCCCTCCGGCTCGCTGAGTTTTGAACCTTCGTATTCGATGCCAACGTAGCCGCGGTAGCCGGCGTCCAGCACGATTTTCATCATGCGTTTGTAGTCGGTCTTGGTTTCGTTGCCTGCGTCGTCGAAGTCATGTGATTTGGCGCTGACGCCCTTGGCAAATGGCATCATTTCCGCGATTCCTTTGTACCGGTCGTAATCGTCAAAGTTGCCGAAGTCGGGCAAAGTGCCGACGCGCTTGTGGTTGACCAATTTCATGACCGACACCAACCAATCGCCACGTGATGACAGACCGCCGTGGTTTTCGACGATGACGTTCAAGCCAAACGTATCGCCGGCTTCACAGAGCTTGTGCAGGCCGTCTGCAGCGAGTTTTGCCTGTTCCGCTGGCGGCAGCTTCTTGTCGCTGGCCGCATTTACGCGAATCGAGTGACAGCCCAGTGCTTTGGCTAGCTCGAGCCACTTCTTGTGGTTGTCCACCGCTTGTTTTCGTTTCACGTCGTCGGGATTGCCAAGGTCGCCTTCGCCATCGCACATGATGAGGAGGCTGCGGACGCTGTGGTCGCCGGCGCGCATCTTGAGCTCTTTGTCCAGTCCGGGCTTCTTGATCAGCTCCTTGTAGAAACTGTTGACGTATTCGATGGCGTCGATCTGAAAGTCAATCTTCGCCGTCCTGGCAAAGTCGAGCGGATCCAGCTGCGGCTGAGTCTTTCCTTGCAGGCCAAGGTGCAACGACCATTGCGCCAGCGAAATCTTGAATGTTGGGTCGGCGGCGGCACCGACTTGGCCAACCAACGCTGACATGCTCGCGACGGCGGTCGCACGGAGAAAACCACGACGATCAATGCGAGTCAGCATGATTTACGAACCTCGACGGCGACAGTGAGTTTGTATAACGAAGCCGTATGTCCTTCATCCCCCACCGATTTCTTGTTCGTGTCTGCCATCCGTGCCGGCACGTCAAAGATGTGCCCGATGAGGACGGCGACGACCTGCTCGATTTGCCGGAAACTTGCCGCGTTGATAACTTCGCTGTCCTGGACGAGAAAAAGAACTTCGCGGACGTGCGCCTGGCATGGAACGAAAACGGGCTGGCGGTGCAAGTGACGGTGACGGGCAAAACCGAAGCACCGCAAAGTGATCCTGCGAAGCCACGCTTTTCCGATGGTCTGACATTGTGGATCGACACGCGGGCCGACCGCACCAGCCACCGGGCCAACCGAACTTGTCATCAGTTTCATCTTTTGCCAACGGGCGGCGGTGCCAATCACGATGAGCCTGTGTTGTTACAAACGAAAATCAACCGAGCGCAACAGGATGCGCCGCTTTGCAACGGCGACGACGTACCATTCCGCATGACGACTGTGAAGCGAGGTTATCGGCTGGAGGCATTTTTCCCAACAGCGGTGCTCAATGGTTTTGATCCCGATGAGCACCCGGTGCTGGGTTTCTATTATGCCGTGCGCGATCAAGAACTTGGCGAACAGGTATTGAGTGTCGGCAGCGAGTTTCCCTTTAGCGATGATCCGAGTTTGTGGGCGGCGTTGGAGTTGCTCAAGCCGTAGCCGCAATCTCGTAGATTTGCTCGGCGTCCAGTATCGAATCATTGCGGGCAAATAGCTGCGCAATGCACGCTTGATGAATCTTCATCTTCGGGCCGCCGACGCCCAGCGCTCCATAACACGTCACGTTTTCGCGTTCCGTGGCATAGTCGTTGGCTTCGATGCCTTCGATGCCGGCAGGTGGAACCGCATTCAGATCCATTGCCAATTTCAACGTCGCGCAACTGGCGCTAATTTTCTTGGGCAGCAATACGACTCCAGCAGCTCCGGCAGCAATGACGAAGTTCACGCCGACCAAAGCGGCTGGCCCATCAGTGGCGGATGCGGTGGATACGGCCGTCACTTTGGCTCCCGGCATCACCGACTTGAGTACGGTCGCCACCGAATCAGCGCGTTCCTTTTGTCGCGAACCGATGCGAACTGTCGCTCCGGCACGACACAGAAGTCGAGCCACGCGCTGGCCTACCGGGCCGGTGCCGCCGAGGATCAGCGCGGTCGTATTGGCCAGGTCCAAATGCTTGGCCGCGATGCGCACCGCAGCGGCAGCTGTCGTATTCGCCCCGCTGGAATCCAGCATGACGGAAACCTGCAAGCCATACTGCGGCAGCATGTGCTTGCGAATTTCGGCGAGAAAAAAGTCGCCGGCACCCAGATCGCTGCCGCCGACGAAAATCGCGGTGTGCGTCAGATCCTGCGGCCCACGGGTGAATATGGCGCCGTGAACGAGGCTCTGAATTTGCTCCATGCGCACGCCGCTGTAACTGAACACCTCGTCGGCACCCGCATCAGTGGCCACCACGCGGTCAAACGCACTGGCCTGCACATCGGTGTCAATTTGGATCAGGATGTTCTTCTTCATGATGCTCGCTTCGTTGACGCCTGCAAATCACTTCGGCGAATACGGGTGTTTTTCATTCCGCTTGGCTAGGACCTCATCGATCTTTGGCTCGCCCTTCATCGCTCGCTGGATGGCGAGCTTCGTCGCCGTATAGTTGTAATCGTAAATCTTCGCGTCGTCCTTGGCTTGCCAGTGGATAAACACGCCGCAGACGATTACGTAGTCTTCGGCTTTGTCTTTAGGGATCACACCCTCGGCCACGCAGTCGGTGACTGCGCGAGCCACGGCCGCCTGCGCGGGGCCGAACATTTGCACGGCCTGCGTCGCACCCTTGATGGTCACCTTGGTGATCATCGCGGTCGCCGGCTTGCACAGCAAATTCGGGGTGATGACGGCCATGAGATTTGAATGGCCCTGATTCTGGTTGGCGAGCGCGTTGGCAAACGCCTGACCGACCGGGCCGGTTTTGTCGCCGATCAGCAGGTCGATATGAGCAATCTCGTTGCCGTCGCCGGCCAGGGCTTCACCGATAAACATTGACATGACAATTCTCCAGTTTCGTGGGATAGGTTCATTTATACGGGCGAGGGTGCAACAATCAAAACTCCATTGCTTCCAGCACGCGGCGGCCGGCGCGCAGAGGCCAAATTGTTGCAACAGACGCCAACGCCAAACCAATGCCGAAAGCGATGACTCCCGCTGTCACATACATTGACGAAGGCGCATGCTCGGGCCAGATCATGGCATGAAAGTGGTAAGGGCCTGACAGTAGAGCGATTTGCACTAACAGGTAGGCCAGGCCCGTCAACAAGTTGATCGTGCCGCCGTAGCCGACTGCGATTTTGGATGGGTCCGTCTCACGGAAATTCGGGAACTGCGCCCCGATTCCAACGGCCAATCCGCTGAGGCCCAGTGCCACAGCTGCCGCTGTTACCGCGTGAATTCCCACGGCAGCCAGAGGCATTCCTAGCAACACATCGGCCGACAGTATTAACGGCGTAGCGACGATCAATGCCCCAACAGCCGCGAAGGCGAACTTACCCGTCAGCAATTGGCCCCGGCCGATCGGCATCAGGCCGAGAATCCAGAACTTACGGCCCTCGAGGCTCAACATGGGGTAAATAAATCGGCCCATGTACGCACACAATAGCAGGCATGTCGCCACAAGGTTCACCAGACACACCCCGAATTGAAACGAGCGACCCAACTCACTTCGATAAAATTGCCGGGTGTTGGCGAAGTAAACCAGTCCCAGCGCGGCAAAGATTACGATTTGCAGCCATTGTCCCGGATCGCGGCGGAACGTGCGAAAGTCCTTGACAATGAGCAATCGGGTTGGCTTGTCGAGGAACCAAATGCCGCGATCCAACAGGCGGTCCAGCCACGCACCGCCGTAATTTCGCCGCAGGCTTCCCCCCGTCTGCAGACGATTGAAACCGCGCCGGTATAGTTTGCTGCTGACGCACGCGGCAATCAAGTAGACGAGCATCCCGTTGCTCCACACAAGAGCCAATCGAAACGCTGTCTCTGATTTGTCACCGCCAGCCGCGGCTTGAAGTCCGCGGGTCATCCACTGGCTGGGTGCCCACGGGTTGCGGGCAAACTCCAGTTGTCCAAGTAAACTAGACAATGCGTCACGGTCGGCGACATTGGCCGTGATGGCGGTGGTCACCCAATGATAAGCGAACCACGCCGACAGCGCGACGATCAAAAAGGCGATCCCAACAAGAATCTGCTTGCGTCGCTGAGGCAAAAGGTTCACGATCAACAAACATGCCAACGCACCGACCGATCCCGGCAACGGCAAGAATCCCAGCAGTAGCATCGGCAAGGCGAGCCAGAATAGCCACGCCACGTCGTAGGCGATGCCAAAAGCCGCGAACACCGGCAGACCCAATAACACGAACGCCCATGAGCTGAACCCGATGGCACCAGCGAATTTGTACGCGAAGACACGATCGGCACGTGCCGGCAACGCCAAAAGGAAAGCCGACTCTGGCGACGTAAACAAGCTGCCGTATAGAATCAGACCGCCGGAAAAGACGAGCATGACGCCGAGAGTCAGGAATAGGAAGGCAAAGACAAGTTCAACAACCAAGCCGCCGCCAGGCACTGATTGCCGATAGAACAAAGAGAAGCCTTCCAATGCCACCGCAAAGACGACGCCGGTAATGACCACTGTGCATGCGATTGCCGTCAAGATGCGAGACAGGGACG
>JANNLP010000360.1:0-4003 GCA_031396905.1 Gemmataceae bacterium | reverse complement strand
AAATCAAGTACGGTTGCAGGAATTGTTAAGTCATTGACGGATTTGATGTTAGGCGATTACTTTGCTTAGGTAGTCTCGTCATTCTGATTGGAAAAACGACGCAAAGTTGGCAACAGCGCAACACGCCGTGCTGCAAAGCCGTAACTTTGTGGCACGGTGGGAAGTCACAAGATCTTGAAACGTGCTTGGCGTTTGCAAAGACCATCGGGTGGTGAGTCGCTGAGCAAATGGCGAGCGCTTCGTGCGGGCGCTCACGCTTCCGGCTCGCCTCAAGCGAAATCGAAAGCAGTGGCGGTTCGTGCATGTTCGTGTTAAAACAACGTTATCCATTTCGGAGCCATCATGTCACGTTTGAACGTCCGACTATTGCTGCGAGCGCTGGAAGAGCACATCGCCCCGGCCGCGTTCACGGTCATGAACACTAACGACGCCGGCGCGGGGTCGCTGCGGCAGGCGGTGCTGGATGCAAACGCGCTGACTGGCGCGGATTCGATTGTGTTTGATGCGACGACGTTTGCGACGGCGCAAACGATTGTGTTGACGAGCGGACAGATTGATGTTACCGACCCTGTGACAATTACTGGCTCCGGTGCAAACACTCTTAAAATCAGTGGCAACAAATCCAGCAGGATTCTGCGGGTGCAAACGCCAATCGGCCAGCCGGTTAACCTGACAGGAATCACATTCACCGATAGCTACACTACTCTGTTCGGAGGAGCCATTTCCAATTTCAGCGCCGCGCTGACGTTAACTGACTGTATCATCACAGGTAACACGTGCGCCGGTCGAGGTGGCGGCATTTTTGTCTACGCAAATGAACCAGCCAGCCTGACCCTGTCACGATGTGTTGTTAGCAACAACTCGGCTGTACGGCACGTTTCAAATGATCAGGCATTCTGGGGATGGGGCGGTGGAATTGACATTGAGAAACCACTCACAAACGCGCCGGGAGCCACTGTGTCCATCGATTCCAGTGTAATTAGCGGCAACTCGGCCTACTCCGGGGGCGGAGGCATTGAGTTCTATCAACACGCGGGCGTTTTCACTTTGACTAACTCATTGGTTGTTGGAAACGTGGCAAAGTCTAATGGTGGCTATGCTGGCGCGATTGACTTCTATGGTGGCCCGACGTCTGTTGGTCTGATTCAAAACTCGACCATATGCAACAATTCGAGCAGAGCCGTGCAAATCTATGGCGTTGGATTTACGCCAACCGTTCAATTTCAGAACTGCACCATCGCAAACAACGCCATGACGGGAATATATGTCAACTCGGCGAATGTCGGGGTGACGAGTAGCATTGTGACGGGTGCAGTAGGTGCGAATGGCAAAGATATTTATGCAATAAGTCCAATAACACTGAACAACAGCGCCGTCGGCGTTGGATCCGGCTTCACATGGACTGGTTCGAACAACCTGCCATTTGGCACGGATTTGAAACTCGCTGCCCTCGCCAGCAATGGCGGCCCCGCGCAGACCCATCGCCTGCTCCCCGGCAGCCCTGCGATCGATACTGGTTCGAACCCCGCCAGTTTGGCTTTCGATCAGCGCGGGGCGGGGTTCGCGCGAAACGTGAACGGCGGAGTGGACATCGGGGCTTACGAAGTGCAAGCCGCTCCGAAGGTTTTGTCTCTCCAGATTAACGATGGGTTGGTTCAGCGTTCGCGGGTGACCTCTTTGACAGTCACGTTTAATGGTCCGGTAGTGTTGCCGGTGAACCCCGCCACGGCGTTTGAGTTGAAGCGGCAATCGGACGATTCGGCGGTGGCGATGAGTGCCAGCGTCTCGGGCAATTCCATTACGTTGACGTTCACCGGGGGACCCGTAGAGTTCGGTTCGCTTGCCGATGGTCGCTATACTTTGACCGCGTTCGCTTCGCTCATCGGCAATGCCGATGCGCAGCTCGATGGCGATGGGAACGGTGCAGGCGGCGACGACTACATGTTGGCGTCGGCCGCCACGCCGGGTTCGCCTACCAACATCTTTCGCGTGTTTGGTGATTTCGATGGCGATGGCTCTGTAGCGGCAAACGACTTCATCCAATTCCGGCTAGCAATCGGCGGTAACAGTCCCATCTTCGACTTCGACAACGACGGCGCGGTGGCCGCCGGCGACTTCATCCAATTCCGCCTGCGCTTCGGCGGGTCGATCTGATAGCAATTGTGTCATGGCGGCTATTGGAGGCCGAAGCGTAGCGAGGCGAAGAATGGGTGCTCCCCGCTGTGCTGGTGTCTGCTTCGCTTCCGGTCACCAAAGAAGCGAGGCGGGTGCTTTGTTCGCCTCGCTGCGCTTCGGCTTCCTATGTTGCGGCCTGCTATGCTTCGGCACCCGTTCTTCTCCCGATTGCCCAGGCGTTAGAGTTTTCCCCGTCGGGGCTTCCGGAGTGACCACTTTAATCAAGTTGACCGTTTGACTTTGAGGTGGGGGTAAGCTAATCGTTATGTACCCCCTCCTTATAACCTGCACAATCGCCGGTCCCGTCCCCGGCTCGGTCCGTTTGGACTGACACGGGAGTGACCCTATGACCGGTCGCGGCCAACGCCGTGCGCAACTGCGCATTCAGCACCTTGAGAACCGACTCACCCCTGCGGTCACGGCGACGCTGCTTAACGGCGTGTTGACGGTCCTCGGCGATTCCGCGGCCAATGCCATTCAAGTCAGCCTGTCGGGCGGGAACCTCGTCGTGTCTTCGACGGGCCAGTCGTATGCGTCCAGCAGTGTCAGCACGCTTGCCATCGACGGCGGCCAGGGGAATGACTCGATCACGATCGGTGGCGGCATCACGCAGCAATGCTGGCTGTATGGTGGTGCGGGCAACGACCAGATCACGGCCAGCGGTGGTGCCAACGATTTGATTTTTGGCGGCAACGGCGACGACGTTTTGAATAGCGGACAAGGCAATGACACGATTTTCGGCGGGGCCGGCAACGATAGTTTGTCCGATAGCCAGGGCAGCAATGTCAGCAGCCAGGGCAGCCCATTGCAGACAGCAAGCCTGGATGCGATTTCATTGTCCATCGTGACGCTGGTGAATCAGCAGCGTGCGGCCAACGGTCTGACCGCCCTCGGTGTCAGCCCGATACTCAACTACTCGGCCAAGTTGCATTCCGATCAGATGGCCCAGCAAAGCAACGTGCAGGGTCTGGTCGAAGCGATGAGCCACACGCTGTACGGCGTGGCATTGCCGACGATGTCGAGCCGCGATGCTTATGCCGGCTATGAATACACGGCCATCGGCGAGAACATTGCTTTTGGCTACACCGGTGCGAGCGATGTGATGGCGGCGTGGATGAACTCATCCGGCCACCGTGCGAACATCCTGGATGCGAACTACACGGAGATCGGCGTCTCGGTGAAATCCAACCCGGATGGCGTCTTGTACTTCACCCAGGAGTTCGGCAAGCCGCTGTCGCCGACGGTTAACGTGACACAGCCGCCTCCCCCGCCGACACCCACACTGACGCCTGTTCAATCATTGATTGCCATCGGGTCTGGCCCGGGCAGCGCGGGAACTGTTGCGATTTACGATGCGGCGACGGGCGCGTTCCGCAACACGTTGACGCCGTACGGCACAGGATTCCGCGGCGGGGTCCGGGTTGCCACGGGTGACGTGAATGGCGACGGGTACGAAGACATCATCACGGCGGCCGGCCCGGGCGGCGGGCCGCATGTGCAGGTCTTCGATGGCAAGACTAACAGCGTTCTTCAAAGTTACTTTGCCTATGCGGCCAGCTTCACGCTGGGTGTGCATGTGGCGGCCGGCGATGTCAACGGCGACGGCAAGGCCGACATCATCACGGGTGCTGGTGCAGGCGGCGGGCCCCACGTCCGCGTCTTCAGCGGTGCCAACGGCCAGGAACTGGCGGGTTTCTTTGCATATCCCGCCAGCTTTATCGGCGGCGTGTCCGTGGCGGCCGGCGATGTGAACGGCGATGGCCTGGCCGACGTGATCACCGGTGCCGGCGCTGGCGGCGGCCCACACGTGAAAGTGTTTCGTGGCGGC
>JANNLP010000338.1:0-4914 GCA_031396905.1 Gemmataceae bacterium | reverse complement strand
GGGGCCGAGGCGACGGCTTTTTTCACTCACGGGTGCAATTTGCCGTGTGGTGCCTAAACCAAACCGGAACGGCATAGCGAGGGCATGCACGCGGTGGCACAGAACGTTGCAGTGTTCAATTGTTACAGCATCAAGTCGGCGGTCTATACCATTGACCCAAACCAGGCGCGCCTGCAACAAGGTCAGCTCGAACATCTCGGTCAGCCCAATGCCCTGTTCACGGTGCAGGACGATGGACGGCCGCCAGAATCGACCGAACTTCCGGCGGTCGACTTGCAATCCGTGGCCGGGACATTAGCGACGACAATCGGGCGACGGCTGAATGGACTCGCGGTGTCGGCCGTGTCGCACCGAATCGTTCACGGAGGAACGCGATTTCGCGAACCGGTGATCGCGCCGCCGCAGATCTTAAACGAGCTTCGCAGCGTTGCACCGCTGAGCCCGACGTATCTCCCGAACGAACTGTCACTCATCGAAGCGTTCGCCGAACGCTAGCCCGCCTCTGTGACGCGGCCGCTTCAGGCTTGTCGTTTGTGTTGGGGTTGCCTTTGGATTGAGGGAATGCCATGAACGGCCGTCCGGGAATAGTGACGCATTCACCAAACCAATCTGGAAAAATCGTCGCTTTTGCCATGCCGTTTGAAGACGTGCTGACCGCTCTATCAACTGACGCCGTACGTGGATTACGCAAAGGGCAAGTCGTCGAACTCCTTGCGCGCCACGGGCCAAACCAATTGATGGAAACTCCGCCGACACCGCTTTGGCGGAAGCTCGCGGCCCAATTCAAGGACTTGGTCATTTGGATCCTGATCGTGGCAGCCATCATCTCCGGCGCCCTCGGGGAATGGCCTGATACCATTGCCATTATCGCCATCGTTCTTCTCAACGGCTTACTAGGTTTTTTTCAGGAAGAGCGCGCCGAGCACGCATTGGGCGCTTTGCAGAAACTCTCGGCACCGTTGGCAAAGGTCATGCGAGATGGCGTACTGCGGTCCATTGCAGCGAGCGAGCTAGTGCCTGGCGACCTCGTCGAGTTGGAAGCGGGCGACAGCATTCCTGCGGACGCTCGGCTCATTCGCGACTTTGGCCTGCGTGTCCAAGAAAGTGCGTTGACGGGCGAATCCGTTGCGGTCGAAAAGGACTCGAAGCAAGTTCTGACGGCGGGCACCCCCCTTGCCGATCGCCTCAACATGGTGTTCATGGGCACCATTGCCGCAGCCGGCAAGGCCAGTGCCGTCGTAACTGGCACCGGGATGAATACTGAACTGGGCCAGATTGCCGGCCTGCTGCAACGGTACAAACCGGAACCGACTCCGTTACAGCGACGACTTGAGGAGCTCGGCAAGATCCTCATTGTGGTATGCCTAGTAATCGCCGGTTTCATTTTCATACTTGAGTTGCTCCGCGGTGGGAGTATTCTCCAAGTCTTGCTCATGGCCGTCAGCCTTGCGGTTGCCGCTGTGCCGGAAGGGCTGCCGGCGGTCGTGACGCTGTCGCTGGCTTTAGGCCTTCAGCGGATGGTGAAACGAAATGCCTTGATCCGCAAACTGCCGAGCGTCGAAACGTTGGGGGCCGTGACGGTCATCTGCTCGGATAAGACCGGCACGCTGACACGCAACGAAATGACCGTGCGGGAAATCATTGCCGGCGGCGAACACTTTCAGGTCACTGGTGCGGGCTATGCCCCGCGCGGCCAATTCTCCAAAGTACGTTCCGCTACTTCATTGCCCGTTGGCACCGCAGCGTCGGCAGCCGTCGATCCCGGACAAACTGCCGATCTCCTTCACGCCCTTACAATCGGCACGCGGTGCAACAGCGCACGGTTAACGCCAGAGGGGAATGGTTCGGAAAATTGGCGGGTCATCGGTGATCCTACTGAAGGGGCACTTGTGGTTGCCGCGCTTAAGGCCGGGATCGAGGCCAACAACCATGAACATCGAGCCGTTTACGAAATTCCGTTCGATTCCGAGCGGAAGGCGATGTCGGTGGTCATGCATGATTCGCGGGGCCGGCTCATGATGTACACGAAGGGCGCGCCCGAGGTCATTTTGGCGAAATGCACGGGGGAATTTCGCGCAGACCGGATCGAACCGCTCACCGAGGCGCGACGCAAGGAGATCGTGCAAACGATTTCTGAAATGTCCTCACGGGCCTTGCGTGTCCTCGCGCTTGCATATCGAGAGCTTCCGGCAGACGCGGCCACGGCCTACGAAGAACGCGAACTAGTTTTTGCCGGACTAGTTGGGATGATCGATCCGCCGCGCGAAGAGGCCAAAGAGGCTGTGCAGAAGTGTCATGCGGCCGGCATCCGCCCGGTTATGATAACCGGCGATCATCCGGCCACGGCACTGGCGATCGCACGAGAATTGCAAATCGCCGCGGAAGGCGACCGCGTCGTCACGGGGCAAGATCTCGATGCCATGACCGACGATCAGCTCGCCGCGCAGGTGGAAGGCATATCGGTATACGCTCGGGTGTCGGCCGAACACAAGCTCCGGGTCGTGCGAGCGTGGAAGAGCCGAAATCAAGTCGTCGCCATGACGGGTGATGGTGTCAACGATGCTCCCGCCGTCAAGGCGGCCGACATCGGCATCGCCATGGGGGTTTCCGGAACCGACGTGACGAAGGAAGCCTCGGCAATGGTCCTTATGGACGACAATTTTGCCTCCATAGTCAATGCGATTGAAGAGGGGCGGGGCATCTACGACAACATCCAGAAGTTCCTGCATTACCTTCTGGCCGGAAACATTGGCTTGATTTTGTTTGTGTTGATCACATACGTGCTTGGCTGGCCATTTCCGCTAACCACCACGCAGATTCTCTGGATCAACCTGGTTACGAATGGCTTGCCGGCACTTGCGTTAAGTATGGAGCCGCCGGAACGAGATATTATGCGCAGGAGACCTCGGTCGCCTCGAGAGCCAGTGATCACTTTGCGCCACGGCCTTCACATGTGCGGTCAGGGTATGCTGGTGACTTTGGTCACCATGGTCGGCTATGCACTCGTTTACCAAGGTGAGGAAGCCAACTTGCCTCGGGCACGAACTATGGCGTTCTGCGTGGTTTCTTACTCTTTCGTCTTGTTTTCGTTAAGTTGCAGAAGCCAGCGCTACACCATGCCCGAATTAGGGCTGTTCTCGAATCCTCATTTATTCGGAGCGATAATGCTGTCGAGCTTGCTTCAACTCAGCGTGGTTACGTTACCGTTTGCCCGGCCGTTCTTCGAATCGGCGCAGCACTTCATGTGGGAGTGGGTCTTGCTCATCGTACTCGCGCTAACTCCCGTCTCGGTCATCGAATTGTGGAAGCTCTGGAAACGCAAACGTGTGCCGCAACCCCTGTAGCTCACTTACGACGCGAGGTCGATCATGGGAAAACAGCTATTACGATGGGGAATTCCGCTTCTTCTTATTGCAGTGCTGATCGCGGCGTTCATGTGGTGGCCGGAACGCTCCTCAAAAGGCACAACGGAGAGCGAATGGACATGTTCCATGCACCCGCAGGTCCGGCTAAACAAACAGGGCCAATGCCCCATTTGCGGGATGAACCTCATCCCGGTTTCTCAGTTCAAGGACCAGGCCGAGACGGAAAAGCGTGCCGGCGTCGAGACAGAACCTGTGAAATATCGCGAGCTTTTCAAAGAACTTCGCACTGTCGGCAAGTTGGACTTCAACGAGAGTCGTGTCGCGTACATCACGGCCCGCATCGCCGGCCGCGTGGATCGCATTTACGCTGACTTCACCGGCATCCAAGTGAAAAAGGACGATCACTTGGTGGACATCTACAGCCCCGATCTGTTCGTCGCTCAAGGAGAGCTGTTTCGGGCGCTGGAGAGCCTTGAAAAGGCGACCGGCGATCGGGGCTTTGCCGAAACCAACCTCGATGCTGCACGAACAAGGCTGCGACTGTTGGGAATATTGCCCGATCAATTGACGCAAATCGAGAAATCCCGAAAAGTCAGCACCCATTTGACCATCTTCGCCCCGATTGGCGGCACAGTCATCGAAAAAACCATTCGGGCTGGGCAATACGTCAAAGAAGGCGACATGCTTTACCGCATTGCTGACCTCGATCCCATCTGGCTTTATCTGGACGTTTACGAATACGACTTAGCGTGGGTCCGTTACGGTCAGCCCGTTGAAGTGACGCTGGAGGCATACCCGGCGGAGATCTTCCGTGGCGTGGTGGTCTTCATTGATCCTTACCTCGACGACAAATCGCGCACGGTAAAGGTGCGCGTCAATCTGAAGAATCCGGAGCGGCGCTTGAAGCCGGCGATGTACGCCTCGGCACTCATCCGCGTTCGGCTGCTCCTCGACGGGATGCCCGAGCCAACCGGGTTGGAAGGCAAGTTCATTTGTCCGATGCACCCGGAGATCGTGCAGGACAAACCGGGACACTGCTCCATCTGCCAGATGCCATTGGAGCGAGTGCCCGAAATTCGCCGGCCCGAATCGATGACCCACGAGGGACATGACCCCAAAAACTCCCCCGGACCCGAACAGCCGAAGAGGCCCGCAGG
This sequence comes from Gemmataceae bacterium, assembly GCA_031396905.1. Lineage (GTDB taxonomy): Bacteria > Planctomycetota > Planctomycetia > Gemmatales > Gemmataceae > JAIBBI01. The sequence goes on along the minus strand of JANNLP010000338.1, from coordinate 392 downwards.
CGTACTCGCCCTTCGGGCTACGGCCGTGCTGGACACCGGACGGCGCAAGGTGACCTATCGGCAAAGAAGCGATGGAGCTTATGAACTCGTGGAACTTCAACTTGGTCCAAAATCCGAGGCGAAGGACGACGCTGGGCAAATCACCAGTTACTTCCCAATCCTAAAGGGATTGAGCGAAGGGGATCGCGTGGTGATCCGCGGGGGATTCCTTCTCGACAGCCAGCAACAGATTAGCGGCATGCCGAGTCTCCTCTATGAAAAGGGCCAGTCGGCAGCGAATCTTCACTCCGGACACGGCGGTACTGCACCGCCCGTTCCCACACCTGCAAGTCCCGCGCACAAGCACTAAACGGCGGAGGGCATCATGGTCAAGTTCATCATCGACTGGTGCC
>JANNLP010000295.1:0-11013 GCA_031396905.1 Gemmataceae bacterium | reverse complement strand
GATTCAAACAACGTGGCCCGGCCCACGGCGCGATTCAGCACATGGTACACATATCCACCCGTCGCAACTCGCGGACGCCTCGGCATGGTGACAAGCTACGACTTACCGAAGCATCGTCAATCAAAGACTCCCGACCCCTTTGTCCAAAGACTCCCGACCCCTTTGTTCGCTGTCGATCAATGCGGCGATGGTGTCGAACATCGCGGCCCTCGATGGCAACGGTGATGGTGTGGCCGGGGATAACTGGGTCAGCCCGGCCGGCAGCATCTTCCGGCTGTTTGGCGATACGGACGGAGATCGAGCTGTGGCAGCCAACGACTTCATTGCGTTGCGTTTGGCCTTCGGCGGCAGCGGTGTCACATTCGACTTCGACAACGATGGCTACATAGGCAACAGCGACTTCATCCAGTTCCGGCTGCGGTTTGGCGGCAGCGTTTGATTGGATGGCGATCACCGATTGACGAAGCGCTCATCGACCGGACGTTAACTTGGAAGCGCATTTCCAGATGCGATTTGCCGGCGCGAAACCGCCTAGTCGCTCCATCAATGGCAACTGATACAATCATTCGAATGCATGTGACTTTGCCATTGAAAATCGGCGGTGCAAGCACTTCATCTTGTTATTTCTCCTAGAAAAATATGCGGACGATGATCGTCCTATCTCCTGATATGCCAATACAATACGTCGAATCGGCAGCAACTGTTTAGGGCCGCGAGTGGTTGCTCGATCCTGCTGGTCGTAACATCTTGGAAACGACTGACGGTTGTTCGGGCATGGATGTGAGGGCACTCTAAGCAATTCGGGTGTTTTGTATTGCCCCGGTAAACCAGGGATTATAGGTTGGGCGTATCTGTGAGGCACCCTATGACGGGTTTGCGCCTCGTGAAACGAAAACTTTTGGAGGATTTCATCATGCGGAGGCTTTTGATTGCGGGCGCGTTCCTGAGCGTGCTCTTGCTAATCACCGATGCCGCCCAAGCATGTGGTGGTCGACGCAATCGCTGCGGTTCGGCTTCCGCTTGTGGCACCGGTTGTTGTGGTATGACCAACAATTGCGGCGGTTGCAACACCGGCTGCGGCACGACAACCTGTTGTGCGCCGACTGTGACGTATCAGGATCAAGTGATGACGGGCCAACGCCCGGTCATGAAGACGCGAGTCGTGAAGAAGGAAGTCACGGAAAACGTCGCGCGTACCGTCCAGGAACCGTACACGTATACGGTCATGGAACAGTTCACCACCCCCGAAAAGCGGATGGTCACGAATTGCTCCACAGTGATGGTTGATGAGCCTTACAACTACACGGTGTGCGAGGCGGTCGTCACCCAAGTCAAGAAGAACGTGACGGAATACCAAACGGTCGCGAAGCAAGTTCCTTACACCTACACGGTTTGCAATGCGACGACCGTGCCGGAAACTCGCCAGGTTCAGCGCTGGGTATGCGAGCCGCGCTGCGTGACCGAAATGGTCACTTGCTGCAAGCGCGTCCCGGTCACTTGCGTTGATCCTTGCACCGGTTGCTGCCGGACGACCTGTCACATGGTGCAGGAATCGCACCCGGTCACGCGGACCGTCATGGAACGCCGCTGTGTCACCGAAAACGTGACCTGCAATGTCACCAAGTATGTCAGCCAGCAGATGACTGGTACCCGCACCGTTCACGAGTGCGTGCCGACGACCAAGGAAATCACGGTCCCCTGCACGACCTACGTCAACAAGCCGATGACGGGCACCCGCAAGGTGTGCAAGACCGTGAACACGCAAAGCGAAGTCACGGTCAACGTCGTTAGCTGCAAGCCAGTCCAGAAGACTGGCACGTGCAACAAGGTCGTTTGCGACGCCGTCAAGAAGATGGTTGATGTCACCGAGTGCTACACGGAAATGGAATCCTACACCTACACGGTGAAGGTTGCCGTTCCTTGTGCACCGGCTGCTCCGGCCGCTTGTGCGCCGGTCGCCAGCGCTGGCTGCTGCGGCACCAGCATGTCGGCTTGCGGCGGTGGTTGCGGCAGCTGTGGCAATGATTGCTGCAACAACAGCTGCGGTCGTACCCGCGGTCACCGTTGCGGACGGTCAAACGATTGTTGCGACAACGGTGGCGGTGGTCGTCGCTTCGGCGGCCGGCTCTTCAGCCGTGGCGGTCGTGGCGGTTGCGGCACCAGCTGCTGCAACTGATCGCATTGACAATTAGAATCCCTTCGGCCCGCGGACGCTTCGGCATCCGCGGGCTTTTTTTGTTCCGCTCGTCGCAATAAGATGACTTTGCCCGCTGGACGTGTTCGCCCATGAAGGAGTCAGAATGAATGCCGCGCTAGTTTTCTCCGCCATGTTGGCGTTGGCCCCCGGTCAGGGAGCCGGCGCACTTGGCGTTTCCAATATTCGATTGACGCACGGCGAGTTGGGGGCATCACGGGCCGACAACAAGTATTTGCCCCAGGACTTTGTTTTCATTTCATTCGACATCGACGGACTCAAAGCCTCGCCCGATGGCAAAGTCTCCTACAGCATGGGACTGGAAGTCATCGACAAAGCGGGCAAAGCGATGTTTAGCGCTCCGCCGACCAAAAGCGAAATGCTCTTGCCGCTCGGAGGCAACAAGCTGCCGGCGTTTGTCTATATCACGCTCGGGCCAACCATGCAGCAGGGCGATTACACGTGCCGCATTACCATCGTCGATGACACCAACAAAGCAACTAAAGTATCGGACCAAAAGTTTTCGTTGATGGCGCCATCCTTCGGCATCGTTCAGCTTTACGTGACCAAGGACGACAAAGGAATGCTCGCTTGTGGTCCCAATGGCGTGGCTGGTCAAACGGTATTCATCAATTTCGGTTTGGTCGGATTCGGACGCGACGGCACTAAGAAGCCCGACGCAGCCGTAGAGTTTAGCGTGAAAGAGGCCGGCGGTCAGGCGACCAATCCCACCCCGATCGTCATCGCCGTGCCACGTGATTTACAGGCCGGCGACACGTTCGTGCCATTCCAGGTCATGTTGCCCATGAACCGCGAAGGCAGTTTCGTTGTCGAAATGAAAGCGGCGGACAAAATCACGGGCAAGACCGCTGTCCTGAGCTTTCCAGTACGCGTCTACCCGGCGGCGAAATAATGAGCATGTCACCTCAAGATCGCATCGCCCAGTTCCGGCAAATGACTATCGACGATCCGGAGAACGAATTGGCGTTCTTCCGGTTGGGTCAATTGTTGCAGGAAAGCGGCGAGCCGGCCGAGGCCATCGGCGCCTTCCGCAAGACGCTGTTGATCGCGCCGCAATTCTCCAAAGTGTTTCAACTCCTGGCTCAATGCGAAATCGCACTGGGTAAAAAGGACGATGCGGTTCGCACGCTGCAGGAAGGCTATCGCACGGCCGATGCTCGCGGCGACAAGATGCCGCGCGACGAAATGGCAAAGATGTTGCGCGAACTCGGCGTGCAACCGCCCGAAGCACCGAAGAAAGAGCGTGCTGGCACTGGCGGCGGCTTTCATTGTAAACGTACAATGTGCTACTTTGGCGACGACGCCACGCAGTTGGCCGCACCGCCGATTCCCGATGACATTGGCCGACGCATTCACCAGGAGATTTGCGCCGACTGCTGGAACGAGTGGTTGAAGGATACCTCAATCAAGGTCATCAACGAATTGCGATTGGACTTGAGCCTGGAAACCGCGCAAGTGGAGTACGACCGCCAGATGCGGCGATTCCTGTTCGACGAAACCCCCGAACCCACCGAGTAACATGGCCGAGTACCTGGTCGCCTTCGGTCGGGCCGGCCACTTGGGCCGCTTCGCCGCTTGCGGCTTAGCGTGCCAACGTGGCGACCGTGTCGTCATCCACGGCGTGCGCGGCATCGAAATGGGAGAAGTACTAGGGCCAGCGCGGCAATCCCTACCCGATCCCCACATCGGCCAATTATTGCGACGAGCCAACGGCGACGACGAGCATCTTTCAACGCAACGCGAACAATTATCGCGACAGTTGTGTGCCGACGCCGAAGCGATTGCGGCGGAATTGAACCTGGCCCTTGCGATCCTCGATGCAGAAGTCACGTTGGATGCGCGCGGCGCTGTCTTGCACACATTGGCGGGCGGCCTCGCCGATGCCGGGCCGTTACTGGATCAACTCGCCGCAAAGCACAATATGATCGTGCGGCTGTACGATCTCGCAGCCGAAGCGCCGCCGCCCGCCGACGCTGCCGACGCTCTGGAAGAATTCAAGTGCGATAAGCCCGATTGCGGCGAAGGTGAATGCACGGATTGCGGCACCGATGGCGGTTGCTCGAGTTGTTCCGCCGGCGGCGCGAGCGAGCTAGCGTCGTACTTCTCAGAGCTGCGCGACAAAATGGAAAGCCACAGCCGGGTGCCTTTGGCCTGACAGACATGCCGAATTCCATCTTTCTCGATTTCCACCTGCCGAACGCCACCACCTGGTTTTACGTTTCGTTAATGCTGGGTGTGGCATTGTTCTTTCAATTTGGTCGTGTGATCAGTCTGCGCAACTGGGATCTGCTGACGATATTTGCACTGGTGCCGGGTTTACTGCTCGTTCAATCGGGTCACGACCGCCGCCGGGAAGCGCGGCAACTGGGCGATGCGGCGGCGCGGTTGTTTTGTTTACCGAATGCGGACGGTAATGCCGCGTTAGCCGCTGCGGTCCTTGAAGGTCCCGCCCGCCAACGTGAGGACATGTCCAAATATCTTCTGCAAGCCGGCTATCAGTGGCTTTTGATCGGTTCCGGGTATTGGATACTGCGTTGCGTAATGGACCTCGCATTTATTCGTCGACCCGGACTCACGCCCAACCTTAATCCGGCTGGACTTGGCTGGCTTGCGATTTCGTTGTTCTTGGCGCTCGGCGCGGTTGCAATCAAGCGGCCGCCGCCCGATGAGGGGCGCGTCGGACCGCCGGGCACGGTCCTTCAGGAAACACAGGCGCGGTTTGAGCAAATCGTCCGCAACACTTCCGGCGAGACGGATCGCGTTACGGTTCGTTGGTGGGTTGAGCGCACGCTGGCTGGAGCGGCTCACCTGTTCGTAATCGTCGCTCTTGCACTGATTGGGTACTACCACTTTCACAACCTCGGCACCGGCATGGCGGCGGCCACGGCGTATCTGGCATTGCCGTATCTTGCATTCCACATGACGCAGATTCACCACGTACTGCCTGCCGCGCTGATGCTATGGGCGGTGGCTGCGTTCCGTTGGCATCGCACGGCTGGGGCGTTGCTCGGTGTCGCCGCCGGCGGCTTTGGCTTTCCCGCGCTCGTCGCACCGGTCTGGTTCAGTTTCTATCGCGGCCGAGGCCTCGGCCGTTTTTCAGTCAGTTTCTTAATTGCCGCCAGTATCAGCCTGGCAGTCGCGGGTGCCGTCCTTTATCTCAATGGCAAATTCGACCTGCAAATCCCGACGACGATTGGTTTACCCCAATGGAGCAAGTGGAAACCCGGCGGCGACGGCGAGGGCTTTTGGGCCGGCGTGCATTGGGCGTACCGCATTCCCGTGTTCATCGCCGCGATGGCCTTCGTCATCATCACCGTGATTTGGCCATCGCCCAAAGACCTCGGCAATGTCATCGCATTGTCAACGGCGCACCTGCTGGCGGTGCAACTCTGGTATGCCGACCGCGGCGGTGTCTACGTGTTGTGGTATCTGCCCCTGATGATCCTGATGATCTTTCGACCCAGCCTGCACGAACACGTCCCACCCACAATTGGTGAAACGGAGCCGACGGCAGTTCCGGCCGAAATTGTCAAACCCTCGCCGCTGCGCCGATACTTTCGCCCGAAAGTCCCGCGCTAGCCCGTGTACGTCGCGCAACAACTCTCAGTTTCCCAAAGAGTCACTTCTGTGACCGGAAAGCCCTGGCCTTTGGCATAATCAAAAATGTGCTTGGCGATATTCTCAGCCGTCGGATTCACGTCCAATATGACCACGGGTTCCTTTTTTTCTTGAAGGAATTGCAACACCGGGTCGTCGCGGTGCAGCAGCATCTTGTGATCAATCGTCTCGTCGATCCACTTCTGCAGCACCTTCTTCATTTGCGAAAAGTCCATCACCATGCCGAGTGAGTCGAGTTTGTCTCCTGTCAGCGTGACGATGGCTTTGCCATTGTGGCCATGCAGGTTCCGACATTTGCCATCGTAATTCAACAAACGATGGCCGTAACAAAAGTGAAATTCTCGAGTAACGCGGAACATGACTACTCCCACGGGCGAACGTCGGGCAGTTTCTGTGTCGTGCCTTCCCATGCACGGCTCAAATAGTTGGTCGGGTCCGGCACCCCAGCAGCAATGAAAGCCCGCCCACGCTCGGCGCATTTCCCACACGCACCGCAATGGCGACCATTTGCAGGACTCATACATGATAGGGTATGCTGCAACGGCAAATTCGCGCCGCGGCGAATCACTTCAGCTTTGGTCAATCCGGAAAAGGGCGTGACAATTGTCACTTGGCCACCAACCGCACCGCTCACGACGCTGGCGTATTCGCGAAAAAATGACGCCGACGCATCAGGAAACGGGTTCGCCGCCAACACCGCTAGCGCTATGGCTGGCACGTTGTGCAGCCGGCACCATATCAGCGACTTGGCCAGGAGCAGAACATTGCGTCCCGGCAGATAAAACTCTTCGTCGGCGGCGATCGCATTGGGTGCCGTTCCCCGCGTACTCCAATGATCGCCGTACAGGTCACTCACCGGCATTTCGAGCGTGACCAGTGGTCGAATGGTGGTCGATGGCAGCTCGGCAAGAAATCGCTCCAGGCATCGTCTTTCGTCATCTTCCCACGCCAGGCCGGTGCGAATGTATAACGGGTAAACGACTGGATGAGTTTGTGCGGCCATGCCAAGCAGTACCGCGCTGTCGAGTCCGCCGCTGATCAGGACGGCGAGTGGCAGGTTGGGATCAGGTGAAACCATGACTATTATGGTACGCCCTCAATGCCCGGCCGATGCAACCGTCTGGCTTTCACTTGCAATGGTGCGGCTTTCCGTAAAATACGCTCATGCAGCGGCGCAAATATCTCTTTCCAAACGTTATCGAGCTAAACTATCAGGCCGGGCGCAAGCTCGGCGTGAATGTCTATCTCATCGACGGTGGCGACGAATTCGCCATCATCGACATTGGCTATGAGGAGTCGGTTGCCGAAGTGGTCGAACTCGTTCGCGAAATGGATTTCAACCTGTCGCGCTGCAAATACCTGATCGCCACACATGCCGACGCCGACCATGTGCAGGGCATCGCCCGGGCCAAAGAACTTTTCAAATCGCGGGTGGTCGCCCATCCGCTCAGCGTGTCGGCCATTGAGAACGGGGATGTCGAAACGACGTTTGCCCGCATCACCGCACAGAACATCGACATGCCGATGCCGCCATGCAAGGTAGACGAGATCATCAACGATGGCGACGTTCTGGAGATCGGCAAAGTGCAATTGGAAGTGTGGCACACGCCTGGCCACACGCCGGGGCAACTGAGCTTCAAGACCGGTGATCTGCTCTTCGTCGGCGACAACATTTACAAGGACGGTTGCGTCGGCGTCATCGATGCTCATCACGGATCGAGTTTGCCGGACTTTATTTCGTCCATCAAACGGATTCGCGCAGACGCTTCGCCGTTTTTGTTGCCCAGTCATGGCCCGGCCTTTCGCCGCGACGACAAGCTGTTGAAGAAGACGATTGAGCGGTTGACCCAATACCAGCACATGGCCGACTTCGGCACGTGCGCGGTCGATTGGCCTTTGCTGGATGAATGGGAACAGGACGTGCTATCAGGTAAATTGCCGCAATTCTGACGACTTGGCGCAAGCATGTCTCACGAAGTTTTGCTTTCGTCGCTTGCTGATACGGATGCGCTTGGGCAGCGGATCGCCAAATCCCTGTTTCCCGGTGCGGTGATCGCGCTCGTTGGCCCGCTGGGCGCCGGCAAAACAACGCTGACACGAGCCATTGCCATTGCCCTCGACGTCGAGCCGCGACTGATCGCCAGCCCCACTTTTGCCTTGGTGCATGAGTATCCGGGACGATTGCCGGTGTATCATTTCGATATTTACCGTCTGAACAACGTCGAAGAGTTCCTTGGACTGGGTGCCGACGAGTATCTCAATGGCGATGGCGTCTGTCTCATTGAATGGGCCGACCGCGTAATCGCCGCTATTCCAGCCGATCATCTTCGCATCGAGTTGATTCCTGATGGCAATGCTCGTCGCGCGTTACTTACTGCTGGTGGATCGCGTCATGCGGCGATCATTGATTCACTCGGCGTGGTTGACCGACCGGGCACTGGACCCTAACATGCCCGCGACAGCCAACGAGGATGTTGTCGTGAACACGGATGTCGCACCCATTAATTCCGCAGCGCCGTGGCGTGAATCGCCATACGTGTTGTCTTGGAACAGCGTGGCCGATTTGCCTTACCGTGAAGTCGAGCCGATCGGACCGAACCACACGTGGGCCGCCGGGCTGGCAGTGCCGCCGTGGATCGATTCCGGCCAACGCGAAGAACCATTTGATTTCGGTCGCGCCATTAGTGAATTGCTCGTTGACATCTGCCGGCACGTGCCCGAATTCTCGGCGTTCAATTCGCATCAAATACTGATTGGCTTCCTGCAAGCACGTCATGCCCGCGGCCACGGGCTGCAGGCGCGGGTCACGCCGCTGCGCTTCGTGAATGGCCAGTTGGTGCGCACCGCGCGGGGCCGGCTGTTCCAGGTGCAGCGGTTCATCGTGGCCGACGTGGAAATGCTCTATGTGATGACGTTTTGCCTGCCGCGCTTTCTCGATCAGAGTTTTGATAACAAGATGGTCACGATCTTTCACGAGCTGTTTCACATCGGCGAAAAATTCGACGGCGATTTGCGGCGGCATGCCGGCCGTTGCAGCATGCACACTTCGTCAAAGACGGCTTACGATCTGCATATGGGCCACTTGGCCCGTGCCTATCTCGCGGGCGGAGCCAATCCGGCGCTGCACGGATTCCTTCGGCTCAATTACGCGCAACTGAGGGCAAGGCATGGCCGGGTCATCGGCGTGAAACTGCCGCGCCCGCGCATCCTGGCCGTGCCGGTCGCCGAGGAGTGAACGGTGCCGCGATTCGTTATTCTCGAACACGATTGGCCCGCGCACCACTACGATTTGATGCTGGAGACGGGTTCGGTGTTGCAAACCTGGCGACTTGCGGCGCTGCCCATCATTGGCGGAGTAACTTCAGCGGAACCAATTGGCGATCATCGCTTGGCCTACCTCGAATACGAAGGCACCGTCAGCGGCGGGCGCGGCACTGTGAAACGCTACGATACCGGTGAGTACGCGATTATCAGTGATGACAGTCGCAGCGTCAAATTACAACTTCAAGGCCAACGATTGAACGGAGTGATCGCGGTGATTGATTACACCGAGAAATAACTCGGCATCGTACTCAAATCGAACCTGACCAGCACATTGGTGCTCAGAAAATAACCGTTGCAACTCCGCAATCATCGGCTGGTATTGCGGATGGCCCTCGCGCGGCATGAACGACGACGACCGCAACCGGCCGGTGACGCCTTCAAGATCAAATGATTGCACATTGGCGAAAACGCGGCGCTCATAGCCATGTGGGTACAGTTTGTCGAACACCTCGTCGCCCAGGTTTTTATGATGGACCTGGCGATAGTCCGTGCCAAAGCGCTGCAAGAGTGATTCATAGTCACGTAGAAATGGCGTGTCGGTCCTGAGGGTGTTCCAAAGTAACGCCACCCAACCTGGCGGACGAAGTAGTCGTGCAAACTCGCGCCGCGCATTGGGTACGTCGAACCAATGAAAAGCCTGTGCGGCCACCACGAGATCGACGCTTTGCTCTTGTAAGTTGGTCGCTTCGGCAGTTCCCGTGACGCTCTTGAATCGCGGATAGTTGCGCAGTGCCGATTCGGCTGCCAATCGCATCTCCGCATTCGGTTCAACGCCGATTACGGAGTATCCCTGCTTCAAGAACAATTCTGTCGATGTGCCGGGGCCGGACCCGATGTCGGCCACGATTGATTGGTCAGACAGGCCGCACCTTGCCCGAAGAATGTCGAGCAATTCCACGGGGTAGCCGGGCCGGTACCGGATGTAATCATCCACACGACCGGAAAATCGCTGCACGGTATCGTCGGCGCTGGACATCTCAACCGTCCAACTAAGGGATGCTCTCAGATTAACAACGCCACCTTTGGCATAACCGGACCAAATGAGGCTCAAAAACGGCAGCTTCCGCTGCACAATTTGGACATTGTGGGTATACTGGGCAAAAATCGGTGCAGGGACGTTTCATACCGACAGTCCCACCCCGCTGGCGCGGGCGGGAGTTGTGTTTCAATTTACTACCCGACAGGTGATATATGTTCCGTCGCAAGACACGCCCATCCGCAAGCACTCGCCGGCTGCCGCTCCGGCTCGAAGCGATGGAAACGCGGTTGACCCCCGCCATTTTCAACGTCACGAACCTGAACGACAGCGGCACCGGCTCATTGCGGCAAGCGGTGATCGATGCCAACAACTCAACCGGCGCTGACACCGTTCTGTTTCAAAATACGACTGGGATCATCACACTTTCATCCGGTGCCATCGCCATTGATGATGCTTTGACGATATTCGGCCCGGGTTCCGGACAGTTGATTGTCAGCGCCAACAGTGCCTCGCGCATCTTCACCATCAGCAATGCGGCAACTCCCTTTCACGTCGGCATTAGCGGCATGACGCTTACGCAGGGGAACGCCATTGTCGGTGGTGCGATTTCCGTGGAAGGAAACGAATTGGAGTTGCGCGACGTTGCAGTATTCAAGAACCAGGCGGATACCGGCGGGGCCATTAACCTTGACGCGGACTCGCGCCTGACCATGCTCAATTGTTCGATGAACGGAAACAGCGCCAATAGTAATGGCGGCGCCGTTCTCGCCAACCGTGACTCCGTGATGATCATCAACACCTGCACCATTTCGGGCAACTCGATCACAGAGGGTGCCGGCGGCGCCTTCTTCGTACGCACCGGCAGCACCTTGCTCGT
>JANNLP010000290.1:0-13270 GCA_031396905.1 Gemmataceae bacterium | reverse complement strand
GCCTGCCGTCAAACAAAGAAGCCAAACCGATTTGGTTTGGCTCGCTCGCGATCCGAGAATCGTCGAGAGAGCTACCCGGTAATCGAGGCAGCCATATTGAAGGAGGTTCGGCGAACGATCATACCTTGTCTCTGCATTCTCGGAGCAAAGAAAGTATAGCACCAGGGCAAAGGCCGTCAACGTGCGCCAAGAACCGCGATAACACGCGACCCGAAGGCATAGCGCAGGGGAGCGGGAGCGGTCCACTCCCCTGCCTCGCTTGCTACACCTCACGGCTTCGCGTACCCTAAACCAGAATTCCAAGACTCACTCCGGAGTCGCCGAGATGTCGTTTCGATCAAGACTCTACGTCCGCGCCCTCGAACCACGCAACGCGCCGGCCGTGTTCACGGTGATGAATGTCAATGACAGCGGTGCCGGTTCGCTGCGGCAGGCGTTGCTGGATGCGAATGCGCTGGCGGGGGCGGATTCGATCGCCTTCGATGCGGCGGCGTTCGCGACGGCGAAGACGATAGCTATCACTTCCGGGCAAATCAACATAGCCGACGCAGTAACCATTACCGGGCCGACGGCCAAAGTGACGCTGGACGCGGGCAAGCTGAGTCGATTGTTGAATATCGATGTTCCGGCCCAAACTGGTCAGGACGTGAAAATATCCGGCCTCATCCTAACCAATGGCAACGTTTCGGGAGGTTTCGGCGCAGGAATTCTCAATAATGATGAGGCACTCACGTTGTCCGACGCTGTGATTTCCAATTGCACATCGGACAAAGGCGGCGGCGGCTTATCGCTTAGCTCGTCGTCGGCCGCGCTGACAATGACCGACTGTGCGCTCAACGGAAATACCGCCCTCGGCGCCACCTCGTCGGGTGGGGCGATCTCCATCTCATCCGCATCGACAGTCAATATCAGCCGCAGTTCGTTCTTCGCCAATTCCGCCGGTCGCGGTGGTGGCGCATACTACTGCTCTAGCGCCAGCGCGAAAGTCATCATCGGCGATAGCAGTTTCTGGGGAAATGCGTCCAATGTCAGTTCGTCAACCGATGGAGGCGGCGCCATCTCTTGTTCGGGATACACGACCCTGCGCAACTGCACGATTTCCGGCAACAGCGCTTACGTCGGTGGAGGCGTTTACTGTAGAAGCGGAGGACCGATTGCGATTCAAAACTGCACGATTGCTTTCAATACGGCGAGTTTTGCGGGCGGCGGTGTCTCTGGTTACTACGGATCTGTGACCGTCACGAGCACCATCATTGCCAAAAATAACTCCCTCAATGCGCCTGATTATGATGGAAGCCCGACCGTCAATTATTCGTTGCTGGGATCAATATCGGGCACAACCATCACCGGCGGCAACAACAAGTTGGGTGTCGATCCGTTGCTGTCGCCGCTCGCCAACAATGGGGGTCCGACGCAGACCCATCTCATTCAAAACGGCAGTCCGGCGATTGATACCGGCTCCAACCCGTCCAGCATTGGCTTTGATCAGCGCGGATTGGGATTTGCCCGAGTATCCCAAGGCGTGGCGGATATTGGCGCCTTTGAAATTCAGGGAAACATTCCCACTGCGGCGGCCCTGCCAACGACCATCTTGGTCAGCAGCGCCACAACTCACATCGTGACAGTTGTGTATTCGGACGATGTCGCCGTCAATGTGGGATCATTGGGCACCGGCGACATTTCCATCAGCGGTCCCAACGGTTTCGCGGCTATTCCCTCGTTTGTCTCCGTCGATGTCAATATCAACGGCAAACCGCGAACGGCGACCTATTCGTTTGCACCCCCCGGCGGCGACTGGACCTTCACGGACAATGGAACGTATGAAGTGGCCGTCACGGCCTCAGAAGTGTTTGACAGCAACACGCCTTCGCCAAACTCGGTCCTGCCGGGCATCATCGGAACATTCGTCGCCAACATGGCGGGGAACTATTTCGTCGATTTGGCCATCGACGAGAACGACGGCAACTACTCGGCCGGCGACCTCAGCTTGCGTGAAGCACTGTCCTTGACAAACGCATCCGTCGCGCAGACAGACACCATTTCCTTTTCCACATCAACGTTTGCGACACCACAGACGATTGCGCTTTCATTGGGCCAGGTCGTCATTTCCGATCCGCTGGTGATCAATGGCCCGACCGCGAAACTGACCATTGATGGGAGCGGCAAGGGCCGGATATTCTACGTTGATGTTCCGAGCAAGACGGGACAACCAATGTTCTTTTCCAACCTGACATTCACTGGCGCGACCAGCGGGGCTGTTGACGGTGTCAATGAAGCCCTCACCTTTACGAATTGCCAATTCATCGGCAACCAAACGCCGTATTCCGGCGGCGCGGTTTCGATCGCCGGTTTTCCGGCAAGTAGTTCTTCACTGACCATGGTCGACTGCTCATTAATCGGCAATTCGGCGACGACGGGCGCCGCAGTCTATTGCACTGGCAATGTATCGTTGACCAGGTGTGCGTTTTTGAGCAATTCCGCCGGCAGTTCAGGCGGCGCTATTTACATCAGCAACTCAGCCAGCGTGGTGACGATCACCAACTGCACAATCGGCAACAATCAAGCGATCGCGCCGACAGCGATATATGGTAACGCGTCCAGTGCCGGCGGCGGCGTGTGGGTGTCGTGCAAGACCGCAACGATTCAGAATTCGACGATCGCGGGCAATTCCTCCGTACGCGGCGGCGGAATCTATTGGTTGGCTGGCACGCTGTCGGTTTCCAACTCGACAATTGCCTTCAACTCGGCGACCACTGGTGGCGGCATGTTCCTGGCCTATGGTGCCACATCGCTTGAAAGTTGCATTGTCGCAAAAAACTTCGCATCGGTCGTTGACAACAATGTCGGTGGACGATTGGCAGCGAACTACAGCCTGTTCGGCGATATTCCTTATGCGATAGTCAGTGGCACGGGAAATTTGATCAATGCGGATCCCAAACTTGTCGTTTTGGGCGACAACGGAGGCCCGACGCTCACTTTGGCGTTGGCGGCCAACAGCCCCGCAATTGACAAGGGCAGCAATTCTGTCGGACTCACGACGGATCAGCGTGGTACGGGGTTCCCGCGAATTGTCGGCGTGGCCCCGGACATCGGCGCCCTGGAAGGCATGTCAACACGACCAACTGCAATGCCCGTCGCCCTGATGTCTCCGGTGGCCGAGTCGTCGCTGCAAACTGTGGCAATCGAGTATGGCGACGATACGGCGATTGATGTCGGCTCTTTGAATATTGGCGACATCATGGTCACCGGGCCAAACGGATTTGTCGCGGCACCCACTTTGACAACCGTGAATTCCACCATGGGCGGTAAACTCGTGACGGCGATCTATTCGTTTGTTCCACCCGGTGGAAGTTGGGATCCGGCGGATTCCGGCAAGTATATTGTCACGATCAATGCCGGCGAGGTATTCGATTTCGGCTCTCCGGCACCCCAATCCGTCACCAGTGCGACCATCTCCGTCATTGATGTCGCACTTCCCGTCAATTACGTCGTCGACCTCGCCTTCGATGAGGACGACGGCAACTATTCGACCGGCGATCTGAGTTTGCGTGAAGCGATCAACTTGGCCAATCTCAATTTGGTCGCAAACGTGATCACCTTTAACCCGGTCGTGTTTTCCGCGCCGACAACCTTGGTGCTTTCGCTGGGAGAAATGAAGATTCAAGCGCCGATGACCGTCTTGGGGCCATCCGCCAGGCTGACGCTGGATGCTCAGGACAAGAGCCGCTTCTTTGATGTCAATGTGACGAGTAAGTCGCAACAGCCCGTGCGATTTGATCGGTTGACAATGACACGTGGCAATAACTTCCATGGCGGCGCAATTCGGGGCAATGATGAGAACTTGATACTCACCAATTGCGTTTTCCAGTCGAATTCGTCGGGGTGGGGTGGTGTCGTCCTCCTTCAGTACTCTTTGGCGTCTCTCACCGTTTCGGATTGCGAATTCTACGCCAATACGGCTACAGCCTACGGTGGCATTATCGCAATCTACCAAAGCGCGGCGGTAAGAATTCATCGTACGATTGCTTCAGGGAATAGTGCAGGATCACTCGGAGGGGTGATCGACTGTGATGGGGCTTATGGGAGCTTAACGATCACGGATTCGTTGATGAACGGCAACAGCGTTTTCCAACCAGGAGCGAGTGGTGGCGCTATTAACGCTTGGCAAACGACGATGTTTATCAGCAATTGCACGATATCGGGAAACAGCGCCAAATCAGTTGGCGGCGGCATCGACATCGAAGAGTCGCCCACCTGCACAATTGCCAATTCGACAATCGTCGCCAACTCCGCGGCACAAGTCGGCGGGCTCAGGGGTGGCCTCGGTCAAGCCTTTCTGCACAGCACCATCGTTGCGGACAATATCGCCGCGAGCTATCCTGACATTTTTCCATCTGTGTTTGCCGAAAACAGTTTAGTTGAGAATCCAGGCGGCGTATTGGTGACTGGCGCCAACAACATTGTCAACGTCGACCCCATGCTCGCCCCCCTCGCCAACTACGGCGGCCCAACTCAGACCCATCGTCTGCTGCCCGGCAGCCCGGCCATCAACGCCGGCTCCAATCCCGCCGGTCTCACCACCGACCAGCGTGGCCCTGGCTTCAAGCGATCCGTTGGCCAGACGGACATTGGCGCTTACGAAGTCCAAGCCGCGCCGAAGGTGCTGGCGATCCAAATCAACGATGGCTCACCACAACGATCTCGCATCACTTCGCTGACAGTCACATTCGATAGCCCAGTGAATTTGCCCGCGAACCCGACCACGGCATTCGAGTTGAAACGGCTATCAGACAGCGCCATCGTCACAACATCGGCCAGCCTGGCTGGCAATGCAGTGACGCTGACATTCACCGGCGGCCTATTTGAGTCTGGCTCATTGCCCGATGGGCGATATATGCTCACGGCATTGTCCTCACAAATCGGCAATGCCGACGTTCAGTTGGATGGCGATGGCAATGGCGTCGGCGGTGATGATTTTGTGCTCCTCGGCACTCCCGCCAATGGCCTTTTCCGTCTCTTCGGCGACACCGATGGCGATGGTGGCGTCGCCGCCAGTGACTTCATCCAGTTCCGCTTAGCACTGGGCGGCAACAGCGTCATCTTTGACTTCGACAACGACGGCGCGGTCGCTGCCGGCGATTTCATCCAATTTCGCCTGCGCTTCGGCGGGTCGATTTAACAAACACAGACGGCGCCGACATTGGCTTGGTCGCCCGGTAGAGTTGCGTTTCTCTCGTCTGGCCTAAATTGGCACCGATATCGCAAAGGTGCGGGTTATCCCGTCGCCTTCCGTTATGTCACCCGTTAATGTGACTACATGCCTGATATTCTGCTCAGCACGTTGAACGCCCGGTACGCCCATAGCGCTTTTGGGCTGCGCTATCTCTTAGCCAATCTCGGCGATCTTCAGCCGCGCGCCGCAATTGCCGAGTTCGACATCTCGCAGCGACCGATCGACATTGCCGAAAAGATCCTCGCCCAGCGGCCACGCATCCTCGGCCTCGGCGTTTACTTCTGGAACGTCGTGCCCACAACTGAACTTGTTGCCCTGTTAAAGCGGCTCGCGCCGCAGATGATCATTGTGCTGGGCGGCCCGGAAGTCAGTCACGAGTACGACGAGCAGGAGATCGTCCGCCTGGCCGACTTCACGGTCACCGGCGAAGCCGATCTTGAGTTTCACCAACTCTGCACGCGCTTGCTGGCGGGCCGACGCCCGCTCGACAAAGTGGTGTCGGCAAACGCACCGGAGTTCCGCGACCTGCGGCTGCCTTACGACTTCTATGGCGACGAAGATGTAGCCCATCGTGTCATCTATGTCGAAGCCTCACGCGGTTGCCCCTTCAGCTGCGAATTCTGTCTGTCGTCTCTGGAGGTGCCGGTCCGTCAGGTACCGCTGGAACTGTTTCTTGACTCGATGGCCTCGCTGCTCGACCGCGGAGTGCGGCAGTTTAAGTTCGTCGATCGCACGTTCAATCTCAACATCCAGACCAGCCGTGCGATACTGCAATTCTTCCTCGAGCGCATGCGCGACAATCTGTTTGTTCACTTTGAAATGATCCCCGATCGGTTGCCCGAATCGCTGCGCACGCTGATCGCTCAGTTTCCGGCTGGGAGCCTGCAATTCGAAGTTGGCATCCAGTCGTTCGATCCCGAAGTGCAGAAGCTGATCAGCCGCAAGCAAGACAATGAGCGCACCGAGGAGAATCTGCGTTGGCTGCGCAACGAAACCCAGGTGCATGTGCATGCCGACCTGATCGTCGGGCTGCCCGGTGAGACCATCGAGAGTTTCGCGGCCGGCTTCGACCGGCTTTACGAACTGCGACCACAAGAGATTCAGGTGGGCCTGCTCAAACGCCTGCGCGGCACGCCGATCGTCCGCCACGATGCCGAGTGGAAGATGGTTTACAGCCCGCAGCCGCCCTATGAGGTCATGTCCACGAAGTTGATTGACTTTGCCAACATGTGCCGGCTGCGCCGCTTCGCCCGCTTCTGGGATCTTGTCGCCAACTCCGGCCGCTTTGTTCATACTCTGCCTGTGCTGTTGGACGCACCGTCGCCGTTCGCTGCCTTCATGGCACTTACCGATTGGCTTTGGGAAACGACAAAGCAAACGCACGCTTTCGCTCTTGTCCGCCTTTTTGAATTGCTCCATCGCTACGTGCAAACCCATTGCTTCGTTGATGCTGATCAGTTCGCCAGCGCGCTGCTGCAGGACTACCAGCGTGATGGCCGCACCGATACACCGCCGTTCCTGTCAAAGCAGGTGCCCACAATAGCCCAACGGCTCAAAGCCACTCCAAGTTTGGGCCGCGAGCGACAGCTACGACACGGCGTCGGATGAAATGCCGACTAATGCCGGTGGCAAGTAGTTGCCGGATGAAAGTTGATATTTCAGTGCTTCCTCGGTGCTCAATTTCATCGGAATGCACACATCACGCTTCATCACCATGAGCCGGCCTGAGAACGGGTTGGGGATATTCGGCAGAAACACGCAGATGCTGGTCGGATCGCCCGGCAACGCTTGTCCGCTTGTAAAACCGATCTGCGATCGGTTCCCGTCCAGCGGCACCAACACCACCTGATGAAACATGCCCGCCTTAGCCGGCGACACGACGAGCAGATCCTTCCAAGCTTTGTAAAGGAGATTGAGACCCGGCAATCGCTCCAAAACCTGATTGGCCAGTCGAAGGACGAATTGACCAAGGAAACTCGTGACGAGCAAACCGAGCAGGTACACCGCAACAACCGCGATCAATACTCCCAGCCCGGGAAATTGAATCCCAAGCGGTGCCGCCAAGCCCGACGTATGAGCCTCAATCCAAATGGCCGCATACACCACAATCGCAACTGGCACCGCTGCAAACAAACCGGCAACGAGCTTATTGCGAAGGTGACTGAGGACCACATCCATTGAAAAAACTCCATTACGAGCCAGTTCACCAAACATTGCGGGCCGAACCAAGTGTGTGGCGGCCGGTGCCTCAATCTTGCAAGGAAGGGGCGACACGATCAAGGACTGCCGAGTCTCATCATGCGTCAAATGACGATAGCCGGGGCCAGTATTTCGCGATACAACACGGATCACGACTCCATTTCACGCCGCAAGAGACGCCTGATGAAGCTGAAGCACTGGTTGGCCCGTGAACGAGACAAACCCTGGCCCGTGTGGAACACGGCCTATTTGCAGACCGAACTGATCGGCGGGCGCAGTGCTGGCGTCGACGATCCCGGCGGTGTCTGTTTCCGGCTCGCATTCAAGTGGCTCGCCTGCAAGCGCAGTGGTGCCGAATTCAAATATGTCCGATTCCGGGCACAGCCAGGCGTTCGGAAAAAGGCCGACAAGACCATCGCCAAACAGAATGTCTACCTTGGCAAGACCGCTCCGCATGAGCGGCCACAGTCGTCGCCAGAAGGGCCGACCACCGTCACCGAATACAAGGGATTCCAC
Organism: Gemmataceae bacterium; assembly: GCA_031396905.1. Classification (GTDB taxonomy): domain Bacteria; phylum Planctomycetota; class Planctomycetia; order Gemmatales; family Gemmataceae; genus JAIBBI01. The sequence continues at coordinate 5,322 of JANNLP010000290.1, read as the reverse complement.
GCCAATGTTAACCGCGAGAGCGTCAACTTGCTCAACGTTTGGGGTTCCAAACCCAGCAACACGGGCAGCGGCGAGAAATACGGTCTGCGCTTCTCATCCACGGAGTTCACGTCACTAGCCGGTTGCATTTCCTTATCGAATGACATCAGCGCCGTGATCGGCGTCTACGGCAAGTCCAACTTCGGCCCCTGGGCCCACGCAACCGCGTTTCATCGAAAGGGCACCGAGATTCTCTATTTCGACTCCAACGGCGGCGAATTCACTTTCGACGCCGACGACGCCGTGGGTGACTTGATTCAAGTCGACATGGAGCGCTACGCCGAACCCAATGATCCGGCCAAGTACACGATTGAGCACTTCCAACTTTACCGTGTGGTCTGAGGTTCCGTCGGGGGAACGCCGAGCAGGTAGTGGTTCCGCGGCGCACAACCCACCGCGCTCAACCGCCACCCATGAGCTAGACTTCACCCATTCCTCCGCTCGTCGGCTTCTCAATTGCAATCGTCTGCATCATCATGGGGTCAGTGACCGCTGTCCGTCCGACGTTGGTTTCCAAGTATCAGGAAGATGAAGAGACGTCACCGGAGGCCGCGATTCGGGAAGTGCGAATCGGAGCGATCTTTCTGCTTCTCTTTGGCGCCGCCCTGCTCTACTCGATTCTGTTTGAAAAAGGTCCGGGAGAATTCATCGGCGTGTAGGGTGGCATGTTGCGGCACGTGTTTCCCGATCGTGCCGCCAACCGTTTTGGCCTCCCGCCTGGCGAACGACCGGTTATGATGATCTAATCAGAGAGCGATTTGTGTTGCGCGCGCTGTGACCAACGGCGTCGTCGATCCTGTTTTGAGGTGGTGCCATGAGCAGTGCTGTCCACGACATTCTCGAGCGCATCCAACACCTGCCGACAATGGAACGACTGGAATTGGATCGCGTGTTGGCCCAGCAAGCGGAAGCCGAATGGCAGCTTGAGGCGACGGAAGCCCGGCGGTTGGCGCGACAAAAGGGCGTTGACCAAGTCACCATCGACCGCGCCGTCGAAAAAGTACGCTATGGCTCATGAAAATCTTTTTCGACACCAACGTATATGTGGCCGAGGCTCTCCTGGGTGAAGCGGCCGAAACGATGGTCGCCGCCACGGCTCGGGCGTCCTGGCGAATCTATGTCAGTAACCATGTGCTGGATGAATTCGAGCGCGTATTAACAGAACAGTTGGACTGTTCCGTTCGCTTCGCGTTGTTGTCGCGCCGGAGAATCCTTCGTCGGGCCGGTATGGTGGAGCCTGGAGCGTCGCGGCATGATGTCCCGGACGACGTGAACGACACGCCCATCCTGCGCGCGGCATTGGCTGTAGGCGTCGATTACTTGGTCTCCAACGATCGACACTTACTTAATCTCAGTCCTTACGAAGGCATGCGCATTATCTCAATGACCGATTATCACGCTATCCTTCTCGCCGAGGGATTGATTCGCGGAAGCTGATGAGGTTTTCGGGGATTGGAGTCGACCCCTTTAGTATCTGCTGCCCGAACCGGTATGACGGATGTGCAGGAGCGATACAAATGCCAGAGGGCGTCTCGCGCTCACGTTCGACGAATCATACTCGGTGAAGGCCGCCCTACCACGGCTTTTCCATCAGCGACACGATTTGGGTCGCCAGCCGATTGACGTTGATTTGTTGAGCGCTCGTGATGGATTGGCCAATCTCGGGTGCGTAAGTGGCGGTTGATGCGACGATGGCCGGCTGCGTCGGCGGACATGGCGGGCCACCGGCGATTGGCGATGTCGGCACGCCGCCAGCTCCCGGAGCAAGATCAGGTAACGGCGCGAAAGCGGGGCCATTGGCTCCCTGAGCACGCGGTTGCGAGAGAATTTCGCCGCTGCGGAGATCCTTCCAAACGACGGCGACGGTCAGCACCGTTTCGGTTTCACGCTGTTCGTTGAGTTGATTGCGGTTGAGGATGTTCTTGCCGAACGCGGCCACCGTGCAGCAGAGTTCGGTGTCGGCCTTGTCGCGGTCGGAGACAACCTTGAACGGCGTCTTCCATTCAATCTCTTTGATGACGGCCCGGGTCAAATCAAACTCAAGCCCCCGACGAAACGTCTTGTTCTCGAAAATCGGCACATACACGGTCTTGATGCACGGATCGTAATTGGGTTTGGTCGTGTACCCCAGCGCCGTGAAATGATAGCCAGACTCGCAGGACGCGAGCGGTAGACAAAGCAACAACAGCATCAGGCGTCGCATTTCCGCTGCTCTCTCCCGTTCACCATCCGCGAACTTTGAAAAGCGCTTCCTTGCGCTTCGCATCATCCTTGACTAACCCGGCCACCTCGATGGCCGCGAACCAACTATGCCCGCCATTGCTCAGTTGAATCGCACACTGCTCGGCCACTTCGTCATGACGAGCGTCGCCCTGAAGGTCTTTCAACGACAGTTTCACGGTCTCCGCATCGCCGATGCTGGCAGCCGACTGTGCAAATGTCGTCAATGAGTTCAACCGAGCCACCGGATCAGGATTCGCCATTAAGGCTTGCCGTTGGTTTTCCCATGCGCCATTCGTGCTCAAGCACCCTGCGGCGAGCGGCAATATCACAATCAACCAGCGAAGCCGAGACATCTTCCCAGCCCTCCTACCTTGGCAGCATCTCGTTCGGATACGGCTTGGTCATTGGTGCGGGGCCGCTCGGCACAGGCTTGGCTTTATCGCCCTCGGCGGGTTTCTTGTCGAACAGCTCGTCCCATTGGTTCTGGAGCTTGTCGATAAAATCGCGATCCTTCTTGTTGAACTTGCCCGCTTCCTGATCCTGGCGAATGCTCGCCATCCGTGCATTGGCCTCATCGGCAAACTTGGTGTTCGGGTAGCTTCGGCGAACAATGCCGAAGTAGTAGTAGGCCGAGCCGGGATGGCCGGTGCGTTGGTAGAAGTCGGCCGTGTTGAAGTCCTTTTCAGCCTGCTGATAGTTGATGCCGGCCATTTGCCGGTCGAGGAAGCCGCTCTTCTGCTGAGCCAACTCGGGATATGCCCGCATCGCGGTATCCACCAGCAGACGTGCCTCGGCCACCTTGCGGCCATCGTAGTCGGCACCGCCGGTGCTCATGTGCTTGCTGATGATCGCCCGCTCCATCGCTTGCGGAGCCAGCGGGCTATTTGGATGCTGCTCGACGAGTTGCGTGAAGTAATAGTCGGCCTCTTTGTAATCCTCGTGATAGAACTTGATGCCGCCGGCAAGGAACAGGGCCTTGTCAGCCAACGGGCCGCCGATGTCGTTGAGATGGACTTGCTCGAGTGCCTGCAGCGCTCGGCCCTCAATATCAAAGAACGGCTTTTGCTTTTCGAAATGCACCACCGGCGTCAGGACGATCCAACGCTTGCCCTCGTCCTTTTCCTTATTGGCCTGGATCTCGCTGCGTGTTTCGTCGAGCCATGAGTTGGCGATGTCGAACATGCGTTGGCAGCATTGTGCGCGATACGCACCGTTCGGGAAGTCGAGCAGCGTCTTATTGAACGTATCGCACGACTTGGGCCAGTTGTCCGTCTTGTAAAGACACTCGGCCTCGTAGTAACGCGCTTCCTCGGCCACCGTCGGCGGGTTCTTCTTGTTCTCGGCAATCGTGTGATAAGCGCTTTCGGCACCGCTGAAATCGGCGGCCTTGAACTTCACGTGAGCGGCCGCCAAGTCTGGCGACAGCTCGCTAGGCGAAACCGACCGACCGCTGCCTCGCACCGACATGGCATCAATAATCGGTTGATTGGGCGGCTCCCAAATGTAATCTCGTAAAGCGCACCCGGCCGGGCACGCGAAGATCAGCGATGCCAACAGTCGGGTCCAACGGCGCATTGCGAGTTCCTCTCTATCCGGTCAGGTATGGCAGCAGCCGCGGTCGCTTACCGAGCCGCACGCCGACATACATTCCCAAAAGCTGCCGCAACTCATTGCGGAGCGCCGCCGGTCTTTCGACCCGCCAGCCGGCGGCATCGAGCCACAACGCTTGCAGTGCGTCGATAACGGCGGGGCCGATCAGCTTGGCGTCACGCTCACTCGGCCGACAAGTCGCACAGACCACACCGCCCGAAATCGCACTGAACGCCAGCGGCGGCTTGGCCGCCTGCCCGCAGACGGCACAGTCGCGCAGTGCGGGGCTATAACCAAGTTCGGCCAAGAGTGTCAACTCGAACGCCATCACCCGCTGCCCCGTCAAAGCCCCCAGTCCACCTAATTCGCGCAACGTCGTCAACGCGGCATCGAATAACACAGGATGCGGATCATAATCCTGAGTTAGGTCCGACAACATTTCCGCGACGTAATAGCCGCCGTAAAGCGCTGACAGGTCGGTGCGCAGTTGCGGAAACCGCTCTTCGACACGGGCTTCAGTGAGCAGATCTAGACCACCATGTGCTTTGCGAAGGAAGACAATCTGGCACACCGTCAACAGATCCAATGCGACTTCGAAATTGGATTTGATCCGCCGTGCGCCCTTAGCCAACACGCGCACGCGGCCAAACTCACGGGTCCACAGCGTGGCGATGCGACTGGATTCGCTCCAATCGGTGCCACGGACCACCAACGCTAACGCTTTTTCGGCGGACATGGTTCACTAATCGCGGGCAAGCCAAGCAGTTGCAGATAATGCGCTTCTCGTTGCCGCATCAAGCGCAGCGGGCCAGGCTTCTTATCATCGTAGCCACACAGGTGCAAGATGCCGTGAATGACGTACAGCGCCAACTCACACTGCACATCATGCCCACGCTCCGCCGCAACCCGCTCCGCGACTCCCGCACCGACAACCAGTTCACCCTGCAGCGGCTTGGTCCCCAGCGGAAACGTAATGACATCGGTCGGTCCCGCATGTTGCAGGAAATCCCCGTTGACTCGTTCGCTGATCGCATCATCGACAAATGCCAAACTGATTTCTGCCTTGGCAATGCCCTCGCCCTTCAACACGCAATCCGCCACACGACGCATCAACGCCTTGGCATCTTTGCCAATTTCGCCGGAAATCGAAATGCGGTGGGGGGTCATAGTTCGTTGCATTTTAGCAGCGTACGATCGGAAGCTGGTCATGACATCCGTGTAAGCGCCGCGAACCTCGTCTGTGTGCCGGGCCACACTTACAATCAACTGCCAATACACCGGAGACTTTGCAATGCCCGATGCCGCATCCGCCGACCCGACCCCCTGCCCTGCTTTGTTGGAGTCGTTACGCGCTCACTTTGGCCAAGACCCGGCGCGGTTGCCGGTGTTGGAGCAAACGTATGCCGGATACGAGCGGCCAAACCTACATTTGGCCTTGGAGGAAATGCTGACCGAGCCACATCGCCGTGC
>JANNLP010000234.1:0-2157 GCA_031396905.1 Gemmataceae bacterium | reverse complement strand
CTCGCTCTTCAACGCGATGGCCGTGCCTTTCCAGCAGGTGGTTGAATCGCAGACGGGACTGAAAGGCCAACTTCTCGTGGTGGAATCACCCGAAGAGATGGTGCGAAAGCTCAACGACGGTGAAGTTCATCTCGGCGCGTTCCACGGCTTTGAATTCGCGTGGATGAAGCTGCAAGACAAGAATCTCGAACCGTTGATGCTGGTCACGTCGAATCCCAACCTCTTGAAGACCACCGTCGTCGTACAAAAGGATTGCAACGCCAAAGCCGTGGCTGATTGCCGTGGCCAAAAGTTGACGATGCCGATGGCCACACGTGAACATAGTCGCCTCTTCCTTAACCGTCGCTGCCGCGCTTGTGGCTGCCAACCGCAAGAATTCTTTGTGGCGACCAAAGAACCGAACTCTGTCGAAGAAGCGCTGGACGATGTCGTGGACGGCATCTCGCAAGTCGCCGTGGTCGATCAAGCGGCCCTGCAGATGTTTGAACGGCGCAAGCCCGGCCGGTTTGCCAAGCTTCGCGTGATTGAAACATCGCAGCCATTCCCAGCGAGCGTGATCGCTTTCAGCAATGGCAAGCTCGATGTTGTGACGCAACAGAAATTCCAGAACGGCATGGCCACCGCCCACAAGGCGGGCTTGGGTAAACACCTCATGGGTTTGATGAAGATCAGCGGCTTTGAGCCCGTGCCCGCGAACTTCGGCGAGGTGCTCACGGCCTCCGTGAAGGCGTATCCACCAGGGTAAATGTAATCGGCAATCTAACAATGACACGCTGCCGGCGCATATCGTTGGCAGCGTGTCATTGTCGTTTCATGTTTCAATTTCCGATAGCCACAATCGTGCCGCGAGCCATAGAATCCCCCGTCGGGACGATGTTGCCGAGGAGGGGCAATGGCGGAAGCGATTGAATTGGTTTCGATTGTTGATGAGACGCGGCATCGTTATTTGCATTATGCCTTGTCGGTGATTCAATCGCGGGCGCTGCCGGATGTGCGCGACGGTCTAAAGCCCGTGCAGCGGCGCATTTTGTACACGATGTACAACGATTTGCATTTACATTTCGATGGCCGGCCGGCCAAGTGTGCCCGCATCGTCGGCGATGTCATGGGCAAGTATCACCCGCACGGAGACGGCGCGATTTATGACGCCATGGTGCGCATGGCGCAGCTTTGGGTGATGCGGCTGCCGCTGGTCCACGGCCAGGGCAATTTTGGTTCGGTCGAGGGCGATGACCCGGCGGCATACCGCTACACGGAAGCGAAACTCGCGGCCGTGTCCGATTATCTGATGAGCGAGTTGCGCCAGAACACAGTTGATAAACGACCGACTTACAACAGCGAGTTGATGGAGCCGCTGGTACTACCGGCGCAATTTCCCAATCTTCTGGTCAACGGCGTATCGGGAATCGCGGTCGGCATGGCGACCAATATTCCGCCGCACAACTTGGCGGAAGTGATCGCGGGTTGCATTGCGCTCATCGAAGACCCCGACACAACTACGGCCACTTTGCTGAACAAGATCAAAGGACCCGATTTTCCGCTCGGGGGTAAGATTCTCGCCGACCGGCCCACTCTGCGACGTATCTACGAGGAAGGTTCCGGCTCGATCAAGGTTCAGGGTGATTGGAAAGTCGAAACGCCGAACAATGGTAAGTCGCAAATTGTCATCAACTCCATTCCATATGGAGTGAATCAAGGCAACCTGGAAGCCGAGATCGGCGTCATCATTGAAGAACGGAAGTTGGCGCAACTGCTTGGCGTCCACAATGAGTCGAACGAAAAAGAAGGCATGCGCATCGTTCTGGAGATGAAGCAGGACGCCAACCCGGCGATGATCATGGCGTATCTGTATAAGCAAACCGCTTTGCAACAGAGCTTCGCGTACAACATGACGTGTTTGATCCCAGGCCCGGACGGTGCGCCGCGGCCGGAGCGGCTTGGTTTGAAGGACATCCTCAGTCACTTCAACGAGTTTCGCTTTGCCACGGTGAAGCGGCGATTTGAGTTTGAACTGGAACAGTTGCGGAAGCGGATTCACATCCTCGAAGGCTTTCGCATTATCTTCAATGCTCTCGATGAGGCGATTCGCATCATCCGGCACAGCGAAGGCAAAGCCGATGCGGCCGTCAAGTTGATCGCCCGCTTCAAGCTCGATGA
>JANNLP010000199.1:0-13224 GCA_031396905.1 Gemmataceae bacterium | reverse complement strand
GACGCCGAGGCCGCCCAGCCGAGCAGGCCGATCACGCCAAGAATCGCCAGCATGGATCGTCGCGAGAGTGTATATCCGCTGGTTGAATGTGATCGTGATTGTCGCGGCTCGAAGGCCGCCCGGATCGGCAATCAAGACAAGAGAAGTTTCATACCCTCACCCGCACCAACGTGTGCAGAAAGGCGACGAAAATGACGGCCGAGAAATCATACAACCGTCTGCGTCGGCGGGCATATAACGGCAATAGCAATGGTCGGACGAGCGTCGATACGAACTCTTGTCTCGGCAATCGCCTATTCGGCCGCTACCTCCGGAGGTTCATCATGAAACGTACAATGATCGTCGCGGCTTTGGTGGCCGCAACTGCCGTGTTGGGCTTCAGCGTAGCCCGCGATCAGGGCGGCACCAAAGCCGCGACGGGCGACGAGCAGGCGATTCGCGCCATCGTCCAAGCATTTACCACGGCGTTCGACAAACACGATGCCAACGCCATTGCCAACTTGTTTGTGCCGGACGGCAAGATGATCACCGAAGATGGCACGGTGATCGAAGGCCGCCAGGCGATTGCCGCCACGTTTGCCGGACAATTTGTGGAAAGCCCGAAAGCCACCATCAAAGTGACGGTCGATTCCATCAAGTTCATCGGTTCCGACCTGGCCATGGAAACCGGCTCGACCATCATGACACCCGGCCCGGGCCAGCCACCCGAATCAAATCGCTACAACGTTGTCCATGTCAAGCGCGACGGCAAGTGGTTGATGGCCCTGGCCCGCGATAGCGATGGTGAGGCACTTGCCAATCATCAGCGCTTACACGCGCTTGAGTGGCTGGTCGGCGATTGGATCGATGAATCGCCGGAAGCGGTGGTCATGACTTCTTGCCGATGGAGCGCGGACAAGAACTTTCTGCTTCAAGATATCCAGGTAATCACGGCTGGCAAAGCGATGATGACGATCAACCAGCGCATCGGCTGGGACGCCCTGCACAAGTGCGTACACTCGTGGGTTTTCGATTCCGAAGGCGGTTTCGGCGAAGGCCTATGGACGCGCAATGGCGACGATTGGCTGATTAAAGCAACCGGCGTCCGCAACGATGGCTCCACGGCCTCCGCGACCAACTCCATCAATCGCATCGGCAAGGACTCCTATGTTTGGCGATCCACCGACCGCGTGTTGGCTGGGGCCGCGAGCGATCCGATCGAAGTTCGCATTGTCCGAAAGCCACCAACGGCAGCGGCGACCAAAAACTAACCCCACTCGAAAACACAGCGCTGATTTCAGCGAGGAGATAACTATCATGCGAATTCGATTAGCCTTCCTTGCCCTAGGTTTCGCGACAATTGTCACGGCGTTTTCCGGTGATGCCCTCGCAGGACGTGGCGGCGGCCGTGGCGGTGGAGGCGGCCGCGGCGGTGGCTACGGCGGCGGCGGTTTCAATCCCGCCCCAAGCCGGACACCTTCGTTTAGTCCCGGTCAATCACGTCCCGGCAGCATGGGCGGAAGCGGCATGAGCCGTCCCGGACCATCGCCGGGCACTCGTCCTGCAATTGGTGGCGGTGGCCCCGGCGGCGGACGACCCAATGTTGGTTCGCGACCCGGAGTCGGCGGTCAACCCGGTGCGGGCAATCGACCCGGAATCGGCAATCAACCCGGCGCTGGCAATCGTCCCGGCATTGGCGGACAACCCGGCGCGGGGAATCGTCCTGGCGCAGGCGGCCGGCCGACAACACTTCCCGGACTCGGCGGTCGCGTTCCAGGCGCCGCCGCTAACCGCCCAACAACTTTGCCGGCCCGCCGCGAGAGTTTGCAGGGACAGTTGCAACAGGCTCGACAAGGGCGTGCCGAAAACCGCGATCAGTGGCAACAGAGTCGGCAAGACCATGCCAACAATCGACGTGAGGACTGGCAAAGCTATCACGATGAACACAACGGCCACTACGGTGACTGGCACCACGGCCACTGGCACGGCAATTTCGAAGCTCGATGGGATCACATGTGGGAACACCACACGACGGCGGCGATTTTGGGCGTCACCGCCTGGGGTGTGAATCGCATCAGCAGTTGGTATGGCTGCAGCTCTTACGAGAACCCATATTACGACAGCGGTTCCGATAGCGGCGGATATGCCGACTACTCGCAGCCCGTCACAATGGATGCGCAGCAGGCGGCTGACTTTGCGGCGGCCGAGGCAACCCAACCGGCGGATTCAGCTTTGCCGCCGGGGGTATCTCAGGAAGCCCTCGACAAGTTCGACCAGGGCCGCGGAGCGTTTTTCAGCGGCCAGTATGCCGACGCACTTAAGTTCACCGATGAAGCACTGAAGAAAATGCCCAAAGACGCAGTGATTCAGGAGTTTCGCGCATTGTGTATGTTCGCGCTCAAGCGCTATCGCGAGGCGGCGGCCGTGCTGAATGCCGTTCTCGCGGTTGGTCCCGGTTGGGACTGGACGACCATGTCCGGGTTCTATGCCGACGTGGCCAAGTATACAACTCAGCTACGTGAACTGGAAGACTATGTCGGAAAGAATCCCAAGTCGGCCGATGCCCACTTCCTGGCAGCCTACCATTACATCACGATCGGTCAGTCAGACGCGGCGGTCAACGAATTAAAGCGCGTGGTCGCTTTGCAACCGAAGGACAGCGTGGCCGCACTGTTGTTGCAAGGCATGGCACCGCCTTCGGACACGCCGGCCAATGCAGCCCCGGCCGCCACAGCGCCGGCCGTGCCCGCTGACGCCGTGGTTGGCGTCTGGTCCGCATCGGGACCAAAGAACGCCAAGTATGAAATGACGCTGGGCAAAGATGGTGCTTTCACTTGGAACTACACCGCCGGTGCAACGAAGCAAACCGTCAAGGGCGTCTATGCCATCGACGGCAACAACCTGGCCATGCAACCCGACGGCGGCGGCACCATGTTGATGGAACTCAAAACTAGCGCACCCGACTCCTTTCACGCCGACATTGTCGGTGCCGCCAAGGGCGACCCCGGCCTGGAATTCAAGCGAACTGGGAAGTGAGTGACGACCTGAACAGCGAACGGTGCCAGGGGCGAAAGCTCCTGGCATTTTCACTGGATAGCTGGTTTACGGGTCGCTTGCAGAGCGACGTCCTCTTCCACATAATCCCTGAACATGATTGTTTGCCGGCACATGCAACAGCCCGGAGTGCGGACGTGATCGGGTATGACTCTATCGAACATGCTTGCCGAACAGATGTCGGCGTTCGCCGATCGCACAATCAGGATGCGTTCGGCGTACACATGGCCGGCGATCCCGAGCGCTGGCGTGAACAGGGTCACATATTTATCGTGGCCGATGGCATGGGTGGCCATGCGGTCGGCGAGAAGGCTTCGGCCAAAGCCGTCCGCGACATTCCCCACTTGATTCCCAAGTTGATGCAAGAAGGCCCGGCCGCTGCAATGCGCAAGGCTTACTTTGAAGCCAATGCCGGCATTCACGCCATCGGGCAGGAGAATCCCGAGTTTCGCGGCATGGGCACCACAGCGAGCACGTTGTGGCTGCGACCCGAGGGAGCGTATGTCGGGCATGTCGGTGATAGCCGTGTTTACCGACTTCGCGGTAAAATATTCGAGCAACTCACATTCGATCACTCGGCCGTGTGGGAGCTGGCCAAGCGGCAGGGCGTCAAACCAGAACAACTGCACGGCGTTCGTGCCAACGTTATTTTGCGTTCGCTTGGCCCGGAACCACTGGTCGAAGTTGATGTCGAAGGACCACATCCCCTGCGACCGGGCGACACATTCGTGATTTGCAGCGACGGCCTGAGCGGTCTGCTTTCCGATTACGAAATCGGCGCCATCGTTGCCGCGCTGTCACCGATGGAGGCCAGCGAGTTCCTCGTGCAACTGGCAAATCTGCGTGGCGGGCCGGATAATATCACTGTGTTGATTGTGCGCGTCGGTGGCGAACCGCAGGAGTCGGTTGCTACTGTTAAGAAGCCGCTTGTACCCAAGTTGCCCTGGTATGTGTGGACGATGACCGGCGGCATCTTGTTGGCCATGTGGGCGCTGGGTTTGTTCGCACTCAACTGGCCCGGCACGACGCTCCTTTTCGGCGCTGGAACGATAGCTGTGGTTGTTGGCCTTGGTGGATTGCTTTTTCATTCACGACGACAGGATGACACTGATTTTTTTGATGCCGATCAGCCTCTGCATGTTTACTCCCGCGCAACTTGTCAGGTGGAACCAGCGCTGCTTGACAAGTTGGTGAAGGCCGAAGTCGAAGTGCGGGGTAAGCTATCCGAGGCCGACCGGGCGGAGATTGGCCCGGCCGTCGACCGCAATCTCAGTGAAGCGGAGGCAAGTCGCGCCACCGGCGACTTGTTCGCTTCATTTCGCTCGCACTGCCGGGCAACTCTGGAACTGGTGGCGCGCTTCAATCTGCGCCGGCAGAAAGAGGAAGTCTTCTCGCCGGTGTGGGACAAGTCGGGGTGATTGCTGTTGGTCGCAACACCGACCCAACCCAAACCAGTTCCCGACATGATGAATAAGATACCCATAAAGCGCTTTTGCAGCAGAGTACTTAAAGTGTTCAATGAGTCGTGTCAGGGGCCGATTGAGACGTGAGTGAACCCGAGCAGCATTGCGTGGAGGAATCGCAACGTGGGCAGACGATTGCCGCGATGGTGCGACATGTGCGTGCGGGGTTTTCGTGGTCGCAGGCACGCCGGCTAATTGAAACTCGCCGAGTGACAATCAATGGCGAGTTGTGCATGGACCCGGCACGACGGTTGCGCACCGGCGAAATCATCAGCGTGAACGACCGGCCGGCGAAACTGCCGGCGGCGTTCACGACGGATTTGGTGGTGCGGCACTTTGATGCGCATGTCGTGGTTGTCGAAAAGCCGCCGGGAATCAGCACAGTTCGCCATCCGTTGGAAATGGAATGGACGCAACGCCGCCGTGATGCCAATCCCACGTTGGATGATCGCCTGCATCGGCAAATCGCGGCACATCTGAGCCAGCCGCTACACAGTTTGGCACGGCTTCGCAAAGTGCACCGGCTCGACAAACTCACTAGCGGCTTGGTCGTCTTTGCCCGCTCGGCCATCGCGGAGCGCGAGCTGGGCCGGCAATTCTTCCGCCATACCGTGACCCGGCATTATCTCGCCGTCGTGCCGGGGCGCTTGGGACCGGTGACAATTCGCACATGGCTCATCCCGGACCGTGGCGATGGCCGCCGCGGCAGTTCGGGCCATGAAGGCCGGGGTAAACTCGCGGTTACGCACGTCGAGTTAGTGGAAGAGTTGCCGCAACACACGCTGCTGCGATGTCGCCTTGAGACAGGCCGCACGCATCAAATCCGGATCCATCTTTCTGAGTTGGGCCATCCGGTATGTGGCGACCCGGTATACATGATGAAGCCGGATGGCACGCGGATCGTGCCTGACAATAGTGCCCCGCGACTGGCCCTCCATGCCGCCGAGCTGGGATTCGCTCATCCGATGACGAACGAACGGCTGAGTTGGCAGATGCCACTGCCGGATGTACTGAAAATCTGGGTGCAGTCCTTGCGAGCCAGCCAAAAGAACTGAAACACATGGACATTCAATGGACCGAGAATGATGAGGGGACGGGCGGCCGGCTTTATTACAAGGCCGAGCAGTTCGGCGGCATGTGGAAGATTCGCGTGCGCACGCATCGCCGCGGCGAGTCCAAACGTGTGCATCCCACCCGGGCGATTTGGGAGACCATTCTCGAAAACCTGGAAAGGCGCTACCGCCGCCGCGAGGGCGTTGACGATGATGATCTCGACCAGGTGAAGAGGATACTCCTCGATTTACCCAAACCGCCGACTCTCACGGAGGATTAATGCCGTATACGCCAATTCTTGCGACACTGGGTTATGTGCTGTCGAAGGATCGCAGGCACGTCTTGCTGATCCATCGCAATGCGAGGCCCGATGACACTCACCTCGGCAAATACAACGGCCTCGGCGGCAAGTTGGAGCGCGACGAAGATATCATCACCGGGATGAAACGCGAGCTGCGCGAAGAGGCAGGGATCGAAGCCCAATCGATGCGGCAAAAAGGCACCATCAGTTGGCCCGGATTCGGGAAGGATGGCGAAGATTGGTTCGGCTTTATCTTTGTCATCGACGAGTTTACCGGCGAAGTGAGTCACTCAAACAACGAGGGCACACTGCAATGGGTGCCGCTTGACCAAGTCGCGGAACTTCCGCTTTGGGAAGGCGACCGCCTTTTCTTGCCGTTGGTGTTCGATAACGATGGCCGAACGTTTCACGGTGTCATGCCGTACGAAAATGGCCGGCTAGTCGGGTGGTCGTATTCTCGGCTTTGAGCTGCTGGCAGCATTCTCGACCATCCTCCCTGCCAGGCAGCCTTCGTTCACACCATACCCCACCACCGGCGCAGTCCCCATTCGCAGCCTAGCAGGATGACGAATAACAAGAACAATATGGGTGGGAACATGCCGAGTGTTGTCGAGCGCCAATCGGGCATGTACTTGAGTTTGGGGGCGGCATTGCCGGTGCCGGACTTCGGCAGTTGTTCGAGGAAACGCTGCAATTCATCCGCCATATGAAATGCACCACCACCGGCCTGGGCGAGCCGTGTCAGGAAGTCATGGTTGGCGGCGGGCCGCAGCAACTCCGTGTCGTCCTGGAATGCGAGAAATCGCGCTGTCGCTTCACCGGTGATGGTCGAGCCATCGGCATCCTTAGCTAATCCCTTCACCACCATGCGATACTCGCCGGGTTGATCGGTCTTCCAGAACGTACCACGGTCGGCATCACCTGAGCGTGTCGTGGTAATCGGTTCTGGAACAGGACCCGTCGGACCGATGACTTGCACCTCGTACCGTCCGTCAGTCAAGTCCAGGCCCGTCTTGCCGCGCACGCCGACGCCGAAGTTGATCTTGCCGCCCACGGGAATGCGCCGAATGTCAGGTTTGATCCAAACGCTGCCTTCCATCTCCTCCTGTTGCGCAAGGTAGAGCATGAGTTGCCGCCAAAACTTGGCATGGGCGTCGATACCTTCGTTGTTGCGCGGTGATTTGGTTTGACCCAGTTGCTGCCAGCGCCAGGTTTCGTCAAGCGCAAAAGCAGCCGTGCGGCCCTTCCCGTAGTTTTGCCGCACGAGAAGTGGCACACCAGCCGATGATACGCCGACGGCGGCCGCGCCGTCTTTGCGCCGACCAAACCGGGTGAAGCCCGGCAGCGACGGCAACTTGCGCCACAACAGCTCACTTGTCGCGGCGTCGGTGCCGATGCGCATTAGAAAGTCGCCTCTTGCAGTCGGCGCTGGCACCAATTGCACGGGTTCCTCGACCTGCACCGTAGAATCGACAAACACAGGTAGTGCATCCGCGACCTTTGTCCCGAGCCAGCCACCAGCCGCGAACGTCTCCAGCCCACCGAGCATCACCAAACCCGTGCCTTTGATGCGCACCAACTCTTCGATCTTAGGTAATATCGAGTCGTCGCCGCCGGCAAACCTCTGCGCGGAAACGTCGCCGATCACGATCACGTCGTAGGCCTGACGATCAAAGTTGTACAACTCGGCAGTATTGCCGCGCTGGCGGTCATTGGTTTGGCGAATTGCCTCAAAGACGCGGAAACGCGGATCACCAGCCAAAGCTCGCCGCAGATAGGTTCGTTCCAACCGCAAGCGATCGACGATCAGAACGCTCGTGCCTTCCTTGGTCACCGTCAAATACGTGGTCAGTTCGTTGTTGGCAGCGGATGCCTCACCGGGCCGCGGATCAACTTTCACCGTCACCTTGATTTCGCCCGGCGTGACTGGAGCCGTGGATTCAAGTACCACTTTATTGCCGACTTCTCTGTTGAGGGTTGCTTCCTGCGCCATGATCGGCTTGTCATCGAAATAAAGTCGCACCGTCACTCGGGTATCGGTGAAACCCGGCGCATCAATCGTCGTCCGGACGGCCAGTTTGCCTTTGATCGCCACCGGCGACGGATCGACATTGGCAGCCACGATGGCCAAGTCCCGCTGCTGCGACGACGTGTTCTCCCGGCCCAGCGCAAACGTGTCAATCGGACAGTTGAATGCGCGAAGTCGCGCCGCTTCGCCGAGCGCCGGATAGCGAGCGCCATTGTCGGCCCCGTCGCTCAAGATCAACAGCCCGCGCAGTCGCGGCTCCTGTCCATAGCGTTGTGCGACGGTGTGCAGCATCTGCCCGAAATCCGTGCGTGCACCATCCGGACCGCGGTCGTCGTCGAATAAATCCTCGGCGAAACGGTGCATCTTAACGGTGATATTGTGCTCGTCACGCAAACGGTTCAACGTGCTTTCGCACGTCCCAAGCATCCGCGTCAGCGTGTCCCACCGGGTTTTATTGTCGAGTTCATCCGCAACCGTCATGCTCTTTGAGCAGTCCGACACGACAACAAGCGTCGAGGGCGATTTGTCCTCGTCACTGACCGCGAAGGTGGGGCGGATCACCGTCAGAAGTGCAACGATCAAGGCCATGAGCCGCAATATAACAACGATGACCTTGCGTTGGATCGGGACTTGCGAGCCACGGTAGGTCCACAAGGTCAAAAACACCAGCCCGGCCGCGAACAGTACCAGCGCGATTGGCCCAAGCACCGGGATCGACCACGGCGGCGAAGGATCAAACAACAATTGAAAATCCGCGAGAAGCATCGTTATCTGGAAGTCAAACGCGTGGACACGGCGGTCGGAACCCTAGTGTGACAAATCATGCCGACATTGTATCGCGGCCGGTTGTTTCAGGCGTCGTCGCCTGCTCCTGCCGATAGAAGCGGTTGGCGAAGTAATTTTCGACCGCGAAGACCACCAGCAATATCAACATTAGCCACGGAAACAATTCCAGGGGCTGGCGGTAGCGCTGATCGAGCTTGTCCTTCATGGAGATGGCCTGCCCTGGTGCGATGATACTATCGGGGCCAAACACGCCGGCGATGGCGTCGGCCGGCACTCGCGGCACCAATTGAAACTCATTAGCCGGTGCGTTGACACTGAAGCCCGAGGACCATGAGCGGTCCGGCGTGCTCACGGTGTAATGCCCCGGCTGCTTGGCTTGCATTGCCCTTAGCTCATTGCCCTTTTCAGGTCGCGCTAGCAACGCATCGGCTCCCGTAATGCCGGGACCAACCAGCGAAAATGCCGCCGGTCGTACATCGGGTGGAAAGCGCACGAGAACAGGACGGCCCGACACGAAGTTCAACTCTGGCACATCCGTTTCATAGCCCAGATATTGCAGGGCATGATTGGCCAAAACCAGTCCGAACCAGTTATCGATGTTGTAGTCATTCCACGGCCGGCCACGATTATCTTCGCGATTGTCGAAGGGCGTTGTGAATAGCAACACGCGGCCACGCACATTGGCGCGATCGAATGACGCTTCCACGATTGCGGGGCGCTTGTTCGCATCGGCATAGCGAACCAGCACGTTGGCCCCGGCCGTCGGCTCGACGGACCAATAGTGAAACGCCCGCGGCGGATTGTCGCCAAAATTCTGAGCATATTCCCGGAACGGTGCCATCATCGGATGCTGATACTGGTACTCCAACAGCACCGCACCTTCGTCATCGGTTACCAATTTGCTTAGTGTCGCTGGCACCAATGACTTATCGGCGTAGTCGCCCAGGATCATCTCTTCGCCGCCGGGAAAGATGGCCAAACCGCCCCCGTCGGCGATGTAGCGTTCCAGTTTTTCCCAAAGCCCGGCGCGAGCTGGTGCCGACACATTCAGCAAACACACGGCCGTGTACTTGCTCAACTCGGCCGGTGTCAGCGCTCGAACCAGCGGATCATCCGGCGAGCGCACATCGGCGACATACTTGGCTTTGATGGCGCTCACCAATGTCTGCGCGTCGGCCACCCGGTCGCACAGAATCAACACCGGCCGCGGCGTGCCCACCTCGAAGGAAACGTAGAGCACATTATTGGCGGTCAGGGCGTCATCTGTCGCCAGGCGTATTTCCGCCCGATGCAGACCCGGCTTCAACCCGCGGCGTTCAAACACAACTTCCCGGGCTTGGCCCGTCGTCAGCTTTACGGGCTTGCTGTCAACTTCTGGCAACTCATCAATGCGACATTGCACCTGCGTTTCCACATCCTGCCCGGTTGATTGAACCACGACAGGCAGCGTTACCGGCCGATTTGACGGCAAAACCGATCGCGGCAATCTCAACTCTGTCAGCGCCACATCGACTGGTTTTTCCAAACCGACATCAATGAAGATTTGCTCCACTTTTGGCTCGCCGACGAGGTCGCGTGCAGCCACCAGGTCCGTCGTGCGGGTGACATCCCAACTCGCAGGTGCCCGGTCGGTAATCGCGTACAAGAAACGCGGCGGCAGATCATCGCCTTCTTTGACTTGCGCGACCAATTCCGCGAACATCCGGTACGCGGTAGACATACCATCCGTCACCGGCAGTGCGTTCGATGCCAATTCCCGCGTGGTCACACGCTCACGGGCCGCCGATGCCGAAGGCAACCAATTGGCACTCACGTCAGCACCGTCAATCACGGCAAACTGGCTCGCCGGGGGCAGTGCATCAATAAGTTCCAACGCCCGGGCCTTGGCCTCATCCAACCGCGTGCGCCCGGCCACCGTGTAACCCATGCTCGGGCTGGTGTCGATAATGATGATCGCCGCGGCCGGTCGGTCCCCGAGAAGATTGAATCGTTCGGAAAAAATGCGCGGCCGGGCCAGCGCCAGGCACATCAGCGCGACCAAACCAATGCGCAACAACAACAGCAGGAGATGTCGCAGCCGCATGCGGCGGCGATTGGTGGTGGCCTTGCGTGCCAGAAAGCGAAACGCCGGGAACGGCAGTTGTTTCGGTTTCTGCCGCATGATGAGATGCAGCAAAATGGGCAACCCCGCCAATAACAGGCCAGTCAGCAATACGGGGTGAATGAACGTCATGGCGTCTGTGCCGTGGGGCGAAGCATGTTCACTTACGATACAGGAAATCGTATCGACACGCTCAGGCGGTCGATCGTCGCCGGGCGATTAACTCATTGACAATCGTCCCGATCAGGAGAGCGACGCCAATCACGGCATATTCCAGATCGCTGCCGATGCGGTCGCTTAAATTGCAAAGTTTGTTGAGCAGCGGCAGCACGGCCGCACCAAGCAACATTCCGGGCACCGTACCTTCGCCGCCGCGCAGCGAGCAGCCGCCCAACACCGCACCGGTGATCGCGTACAACTCCAACAATGACCCCGCGCTCGCCGGGTTGGCGGAGCTATACATCGGCAGAAACAACACGCCACCGAGGCCGGCGCAGAACGAACAAATCATGTACGCCAACACCTTATATCCGCGTGTGGTGATGCCCGCATAGCGCGCCGCCTGTTCATTCGCACCCACGGCGAACAAGTAGCGGCCATAAACGCTGAGATGCAACACGACTGCCATGATTGCTGCCAAAATGAGTAGCAGCCACAGAACATGCGGCACACCCAACGTCCGGCCCTTGCATAATACATCGACCAGCGACAACACGGCAACACGATAATCATCCGGTGCCCCGACGGCCAAGCCCACGGTCGTCTTTGATAGCCAGCGAGCCAAGCCACGATACACGAAGAGGCCACAGAGCGTGACCAGAAACGGCTGCAGATTCAATCGCGTCACCAACAAACCGTGAATTAGACCGATGAGCGGCGCGCCCGTGAGAACAAGTGCGGCCGCCAGCCACGGATTGATTTCATGCTCCAGCAGCAGGCCAAAACCTACCGCACTAAGTCCGACGAGTGAACCGATGGATAAATCAATACCGCCGGTGATGATGAGTGTGCCGACGCCCAGAGTCAACACGCCGTAGAAGCCGAGTCGGCGAGCAAGATCGACATGGTTGTCTACAGATCGTGCCGCATCGAATGAACCGATAAGAAGTCCGTAAAGAAACAAAACAATCAAGAGTATGCCGCCGAGCCTGGCCATGTACCGTATGTTACGGCCGCGCTGTATCCGCGGTTAGCCACCCGTCGCCAGCCGCATCACCGCTTCCTCGCTGAACTGTGCTCGCGTCAACTCGCCAGTCAGCCGGCCCTGATGCATCACGACGATGCGGTCGCAAACTCCCAGCAGCTCTTCCATGTCGCTGGAGATCATCAACAAGGCCACGCCCTTTGCCGCCAGATCATTCATGAGTGCATAGATTTCACCGCGAGCGCCAACATCCACTCCGCGTGTCGGCTCATCGAGCACGAACACCTTGGGCCCGCGCGCCAGCCACTTGCCAAAGACTACCTTTTGCTGATTGCCACCGGACAACAGACCGACCGGCTGCTGGCGGCTTGGCGTCCTAATACGAAGTGTCGCAATCGACTCATCAGCCAAGGCGATTTCGCGCCGCCGTGCAATTAGCCTCATCGTGTTCAGCCTGTCAAGATTGGGTAAACCCAGATTTCCCTGCACGGAGTCGCCAAGAATCAGCCCAAATTGTCGCCGATCTTCCGGAGCCAGCAACAGACCCTTGCTGATTGCATCAAACGGATGGCGAATGTTGGCAACCTCACCGTCGATCACGATGGACCCGGCCGTGATTCTCCGCAAACCAAAGATCGCCTCGGCCAGCTCCGTGCGGCCGGCGCCCACCAGACCGGCCATGCCCACGATCTCGCCGGCACGGGCCTGCAATGAAACAGGCGTTGGCGGTCCGCCCTCGTACTGCACACCACGCAATTCCAATCTTGGTGCACCGCTAATCGATCTGTCTTCGACACGGACATGCGATGCCCGCAGATCGCGTCCAATCATTAGCCGCACGATGGCATGGTGCATGATTTCTTGCCGAGTCAGTTCACCGGCATTTCTTCCGTCACGCAACACGGCGACTCGGTCGGCTACCGCTTTCACTTCCACTAGCCGATGAGAAATGTATATCACAACCACGCCCGATCGTTTCAGATCGGCAATCACAGCATACAAGCGCTCGGTCTCCGCCTGGGTAAGGCTCGATGTCGGCTCGTCCATGATTAGCACGCGGGCATTGGTATCCAGTGCCCGTGCAATCTCGACAAGTTGCTGTTGGCCCAAGGATAGATCATTGACCGGCCGATACAACGACACATCTAAGCCCACTCGTGCAAGAAGCCGTTGGCCCTCTTGTGCCATCAGGCGACGATCCAGGAATATGCCAGCTCGCAACCGCTCGTGGCCAAGAAATAGATTCGCCGCCACACTCAACGTTCCAGCAAGATTTAACTCCTGATGAATCAGCACGATGCCGCGAGCCAGCGC
>JANNLP010000197.1:0-1799 GCA_031396905.1 Gemmataceae bacterium | reverse complement strand
AAGCCAAATCGAAGCCCAAATCAAGCGTTCCGAACTCCGCGAAGCGCTGGAACTGGAGAAGTACCGCAAGCTGCTGAAGTAAGCGAGCGTCGATGCGTAAGCACGACGTGGTTTTGGTCTGTGGATAATGCAGACACCACGTCGGGCTGACGCCCCGACGCTCGCCATAATCCGGTCGTAACGATTACTCACTCGCACAAGCCCACCTCTTCCCCGCCCGCCGTTTCCCTTTATCCGTTTTGCGCCCTACATTCGATTATCCCGTCGTGTCTGGCTATCCCCACCCGTTGCGTGGAAGGTGCGCTATGAACCGACATCAAAGCCCTGCTCGCCATTGCCATAACGCCGATATTCATGCCGTTCTCGAACTGGAGCACCGCGACGTGCCCGCCACCACGTGGACGGGCGCGGGCGGCGATTCCCTGTGGTCGAACCCGGCGAATTGGGAAACCCATGCGCTCCCGCTCCTCGGTGACGACGTGCGAATCGTGTCGCCGACACGTGTGACTTTCGACGCCGCGGCCGGGGCGGTGGCCATCAACTCGTTGATATGCGACGCGCAGTTCAGCATCACCGGTGGCTCGCTGGATATATTGGGCACGGCCAGCTTCAACAAACAAATCACGCAGTCGGCCGGCACGCTCACCGGCAGCGGCCAAATTAACTTCAACGCTCAGGCGGAAATGACCGGCGGCATCATGGCCGGCAGCGGCGTCACCACGATCGCAAGCGCCGGCACGTGGAGCATCAGCACGGCCAATAACTCCGTGTCGCTTGTCGGTCGGACCATTCACGACCATGGTACCGTGACCTGGACCGGTACGGCCAATCTCCTCACCGGCGGCGGTGCGTTTCACGTTCGGCCCGGCGGCACGCTCAACATCTTTGCCGGGGCGAGTTGGCAGGGTGCGACGGCCGGCGCTACGGGCACCGCCATCAACGTCGATCAAGGCGCGGCCCTGGTCGTTAACTGGACAGCACAACTCCAGGCGATTGTGAACGTGGCCGGCACGATGGCGATCATGGGCGACATCAACGGCATCTTCGGCGACATCGATTGCGATGGCGACGTGGACAACGCCGACTTCGTACGCTTCCGCGCTGTATTCAACGGCACCAATCCCGGCTTCGACATCGATTGCGACGGCGACGTCGACAGCGCCGATTTCATCCGTTTCCGCGCCGCCTTCGGCGGGTTTTTGTAAGACTGTGATGCCAATAACGGCAAAATCGCGCACATCCGCTAAGCTGACTTTTTAAACTAGTTCGCCACTTTGCAACGAAACTCCCGAAACAGTCGCAGGAATGTTCGAGTTGTCTTTTGGGGACGGGGGGTCACCTTTTCAAAAGACTTAATTTGGCCAAAAGACTTTCCTCCCAAATGAACAAGTGATGGTTCTCAATGAATTTACGTACTTTTTGTTGTGAGAGGCGATAGGGTGCCGCCAAAGGAATCCGGGCGAGGACGGTGGGACGACGCGGCATTGGTCGGATCTTTGCAAAACCCGGGTGTAGCCAAAACTCACACGTCCCCTTAGGCGACTCCTCGGACGCTCCCCCCGCTACAATGCCCCCATGATCCTTCGTCGGCGTCGGCTGTGGTTTGTCGTGCTGGTCGGCCTGATGCTGGCGGGTGGGCTATGGTGGTGGGCGCTCACGCGACCATCAATGGCGGATGAGATAGGGAAACTGGTCAAGGTTGGGATGACTGAAGCGGATATGTACCGCCTGATTTACGACAACGATCTGACAGTCAATCACGACTCGTTAACGCAGTTTGATGGCGGCTTCATGTTGGG
>JANNLP010000179.1:0-1953 GCA_031396905.1 Gemmataceae bacterium | reverse complement strand
TTTGTTTGTGAGCCGAACTCCGTTGAGTCGGCTCATTTGTCGCTGATGGCGAGGGGGTGGGTGGTGAGTTCGTTTAAGCGACAGATACGCCGGATCGTGTTGTCCCGCGGCATCGCCTTCCAACAAACACCAACTCATCCGTGGATTTCGTTGGCTTCACAGAAGGAAAACCGGTTCCGGCATTGGCCTTCCGACTGTGGAATCAACTCGATTCAAGGATTCACTCAGCAATTGACGCTTGCTACGGGCTGGATCCGACCCCGCCGCCAGCGTCAACCATCGGCTACGGAGGCCGATATACACAAGTGTACACTATGCCTCAGGAAAGGCAAGCACAGTAGCAAGAAAATCTCAAGAAGTGCAATTTGCAAGTCCAGTGGTCATTCCCAGGGCACATGGCCATGTCTCGAAATGTGACAGTCTCATCATGTTCCCGCAAAGCCGAGAAACATGGCACCCCAACGCAGCACGCTGCGGCAATGGCACCCGCTGCCTCTCTCACCCGTCGGCGTCGGCCTCTTTCTTATTTTCACACGGCGTATTCCCTGTCGCGATCGGCTCCTAATATCAAAACATGTTTACAACATCACGCACGCTCTTTCTTCGCCCGGAGGGCGCACGTCCGTAGCCAGGGGTTTCCAACCCCTGGAAGAATCCCGCCCCCACATGTTTCCGTCCGGAGGACGGACGAGGTCATTGACATGCCGAGTACCTTCACCCAGAACTTCTATCACGCCGTGTTCAGCACCAAGCACCGTGTCAATTCCATCACGCCGGATTTGGAACAACGTCTCTACCCATTCATCGGCGGCATCGCGCGCGATCTGCGCTGCACGCTTATGGCAATCAATGGGATGCCCGACCACGCTCACCTCTTGATTCGCTATCGTGCCGACCTTTCGCATTCCGAGATGCTGCAACACATCAAAGGCCGGTCGTCTAAATGGGTTAACGAGTCGATTCCGCAACCCAGCCATTTTTCCTGGCAGGAGGGCTTTGCGGGTTTCACCGTCAGTAAATCTGTGGTGCCAGCCGTCGAAGCCTACATCGCCAATCAAAAGGAACACCACAAGCATCAGGATTATCGCTCGGAGGTGTTGGAGTTGCTTCGACTGCATGGCATCGACTTCGATGAAGCTGACCTCTTCAAATGATGAGGCCGCGTCCGCCCTCCGGGCGGTGAAGAAAAAGGGGTGTGGCGTCGCTCCCAGGGGTTGGAAACCCCTGGCTACGACCGTGCGCCCTCCGGGCGAAGTGGCCGTGTGGTCGGTGGTCGTCAAGCTCACGGCGGATGGTATGCTCCCTGCGGCAAGCGTCCCCTCAGGGATTGATTCAACTGGAAGACCGACAGCCAAACGGAAAAGTGCATTATCGATTTTGGCAGCCGGGCGGCGGGTATGATCGCAACTTTGTGGATGCCGATGTCATCCATGCCATGATAAACTACTTTCATGCCAACCCAGTTCGAAAGAGGTTAGTGGCCCGCGCGGAGGATTGGACTTGGTCCAGCGCTGGTGATGATGCGGGCGTCCGCGTCGGGCCTTTGCCAATTCATAGAGAGTCATTTCCGATGTTAGGCGTGTTCGAACATCGACCCGTCAAGAAGCTAAGGCAGTGGCCAGCAGTGCTGAAATGTAAGTCGCTCAACATGGTTACCCGAAGCGGTAACCATGCGACCGCCTTTCTGTCCCGAAATGCTAGAAAACGTAACGGCAATTGGCAGTGTTACTCTGGACATTGCCTCGCGTTCTCCGTCTACTGAAAGGGAACGCGTTTCGACAAAACTACTGGCCCTCAAATCATGTCAACGCCTGTCGCTCCAGCAATTCAAACGGTGACTCGACTTCTCGCAACATCGACAGATTTAGCCGTTTGCTATGATCCGCCACCCGAGCCAGCCACCGATGGCACTTTTGAGCCGTTCCCGTCGGAACTTCATCCGGAACTGGCGGC
>JANNLP010000144.1:0-9468 GCA_031396905.1 Gemmataceae bacterium | reverse complement strand
CGGCAAAAGGTAACGCCCAGTAAAGTTCTCCTTGACAATTGCAATGGTAAAGCGGATTGAGCCGACTGCAATGATTGGCCGATATGTAGCGATATTTACTTTTGTTCGGCGCAATGTGAAGTAGGATTATGATGATTGCGCGAATAGCGTTAATTACGGCTGGAAACCGACATGCCGATCTGGAAAATCCCCTAACGTCGTCAAGAACCGGACTCACGCGGAATTAATTGCTTCGTGCCAAACCGTTAGAAGCACAGACCGCACAGGTTCTTTTCGATGGCCGCCCTGCATCATTGATCTCGCACCGTGGAGTTTGCAATGCGTTTCCGTTTGACCCTTGCGCTGGCGGTATTGGCCAGCCTTGCCATGACGGCGTCACCGTCGTTTGCACAGCCCACCACGTGGCAAAACATCGGCAACGATTGGGGCACTGCTTCCAATTGGTCGTCAGGCGTGCCCAACAGCGCGACGTCCATCGCGATATGCGGCCCGCAAGCGGCACCGGTTCAGCCAAACATCGCAAGCGTGTTCACGGTTCAGCAGACCACCTTTGACAACACTTTGGCTCCCTGGAACTTGACCGGGACCGGAACCAATCTCCTCCGCGTCGGCTCTGGGGGCATTCTTTGGTTTGGTGGCGGTGCGTCGCAGATGTCGGCGAACCTGCAAATTGCCTTGAATCAGGTGTGGGATGTCGGGACAACCAACGTCACAGTTGGCGGTACGCCAGTCGTGGGAGCATTGTTTGGTCTGAGCGGATTGACGAAAGCCGGTGTAGGAACATTGATTCTGGACAGCGGCACTGGACTTTTCACTGGCGGGTTCAATGTCACCAATGGTGTGCTGCAATCCGGATCGGCTACCAACAATGCGGCAAGCCAAGCTCTGCGATCCAATTCCGTGACACTCGGCGGCGGTACGAGTTTGACTACGGTAGGCGTGACGATTGACTTACGCGTGGGTGACTTAAACGGCAGCGGCTCAGTGACACCGGCCGTCGGCGGCGCAATCAACGTACTGGCGCTGAATAACGGATCATTCTCGGGCGCGATCACAACAACCGGTGGACTTAACCTTCGTGGCGGCAACGGCACAACTCAAATATTCAACGGCAATCTCACGGCCCTGACTGGGACGGTCGCCTTCAATAGTGGTGCCAGTTTAGTCCTCAGTGGAACCGGCGACTCGACGAGCGGCGTCCTTGCGGCGACCACAATTGCCTCACGCGGCGGTTCGTTGGTCCTCGACAACACTGGTGGCAACACGCTCGCGGCGACAGGCCGATTGGCGGACGCGGCAGCGACCACGTTACTGGGTGGAACACTATCACTCCTCGGCGACGGCGCAGGCACGATAGAAACGCTTGGTACGATCGCGTTGAATGCCGGAGCGGCCACGGTGAGCGTCACTCATAACGGCGGCGCCGGGACCGCGTTGGCATTCACTGATGCAGGGGCGATCCGCGATTCTACGGCAATGACCGTCAACTTTGTCGGCAATGGCGGTACGTTGGGCACCGCCGGCGCCAATCCCCGTGTCACCTTCAGCGGTGTGTTGTTTACCGGGACTAACACGGGCATGTTGGCGAACTCGGCCGGCTCGGACACCACAATCGGATGGGCTACTGCTACTACTGGCGGTGACACCAACTGGGCTGGCTTCAACGCCGTGACCGGCATCATCCCTCTGGCCAATGTGCTTCGGGACGAAACCACCATCAACGGCGGCGTGGCCTTCGAACGAACCTTATATGCCCCCACGGCGAATGGCACACTGACCGCTCCGCTCACCATCGGTGCGTTGAAAATTCAACCCACGGCACCGGGGCTAAGCCTGGCGATGGGCGCGAATGCCATTTCGACCACAGGTTTGCTGTTCACTGGTACGAACGATTTCGCTATCACCAGCACGGGCGGTGCCCTGTTCGGCGCGGTCTCCGGCACCCGCTACGTCCATGTCATTGATGCCAACGCGACGCTGAGCGTGAACGCCAGCTTTGCCGGGGCCAACCAGCCATTCAACAAATCCGGAGCGGGCTTCCTTGATCTGAACGGTGCCGCCAACCAGATCGCTTTTACGTCGGCCCAAAGCATTAACATCTTGCAGGGCGTGCTTCGAGGTACGGCCACCAGCCTCGGCGGGTTTACGGCCGCGGGAGGAGCTTTCACCAACATTAACTTGTATGGCGGCACGCTGGAACTCAGCGGTGGCGGTACGTTTGTACGCGCGCTGGACCTTACGGGCACGGCTGCTGGCGGAACCATCCGCATCGACTCCGGCGGCACCACCCGTGGCGACGCCGGTTTGTCGGCCATCAACGGCGACATGGCGGTTACGTTTGTCACAGCAATTGGCGGTGCGACACCGAACAACTTGGTTTGGGACGACGGATTGTTCCTCAGTAACGGCTACTCGTTGATGTTCGGCTCATCGAAATCGGACAGCCGAATCGAACTCACCAACAATATTGGTCTTGATACCGGCGTTGCAACCGCGAGTTATTTTGGCCGGGAAGTCCGCGTCGCCAACAACGTCAGCTCACTCAACGACGTCGCACGGTTGTCGGGGCAGATCACTGGCTCCTCCAATGCCGATTTGCTGAAGACCGGCCCGGGCACGCTCGAATTGACCGGCAACGCCAACAACTATGCCGGAAACACTCAGGTGCTGCAGGGTACGCTGCGTGCCAACAATGTTAGCGGCTCTGCGACGGGCACCGGCAACGTATTGGTGCGGTCAGGCGCCACGTTGGGCGGGTCGGGCTTCGTCGTACCCAACAATGCGGGCGGCAATCAGGTCGCGATCGCCGGTACGGTTGCACCGGGTAACAGCGTCGGCGCGTTGACAATCGGCAGCGGTCTCAGCCCCGCGACCGTGACAGCTACCGGCAGTTACGATTTCGAACTATCGACCGTTGGTTCTCCTGCCGCCGCTGATACTGGTGGCAGTTCGGTACTCGGTGTACACGACGCGGTAACGATCTTTGGATCGCTTGATGTCTCAAGCCTGGTTATCAACCCGATCTCCCTGGGTGTCACAGGTTTCAACAACACGCAGTCATACAGTTGGACCGTGGCCACTGCCACGGGCGGTGTCACCGGTACGCCGGGCATCGTCAGTCTTGGCTCGGGAATCGACTTTGCCGGCATGTCGTTCCTGGCCAGCGTTGTCGGCAACAACGTGTATTTGAACTTTACGCCAGTACCTGAACCCGCCACGGTGCTGAGCATCGCAGCAATAGGCTTTGGAGTTGGCGGTCTCATCCGACGCCGATTCCGTAAATCGCCAGCCGCGTAATGCGGCAAACCATGCCTGCAACAACCCGGGTTGATGACCGCACCCGGGTTGTTGTCTGCGCCGACCCGGCTCGCTATACCATCGACGAGTCGCTTCTCACGGGCCGATTTCGATGGCCGACCCGGCAATAGACAGTTTGACACCCAAGTACCGCCGCGTGTTGCTGAAACTCAGCGGCGAAAGCCTGGGTCAGGGAACGAACAGCGGCATCTCCATTGACGAGACGCTTGGCGTCGCCCGTCAGTGCAAACGAGTTTTCGATCGCGGCGTGCAACTTGCCATCGTCATCGGCGGCGGCAACCTGCTCCGCGGCGCACAATTTTCCGCCGGCGGCGACGGCGTCATCAAGGAAAGCACCGCCCACTACATGGGCATGTTGGCCACCGTGATGAACGGCCTGGCGCTGCAAGATGCTCTTGAAAGCCTCGATTGCCAGACCCGCCTCGTGACGGCCGCACGCATGGAATCCATCGCCGAGCCGTTCATCCGTCGGCGCTGCATTCGCCATCTGGAAAAGGGTCGCATCGTTATCCTCGCCGGCGGTACTGGCAACCCGTTCGTGACAACGGACACGGCTGCCGCCTTGCGTGGCCGTGAGTTGGCCGCCGATGTTCTTCTGAAGGCGACTCGTGTCGACGGCGTGTACAACGCCGACCCCGAAAAGAATCCTCATGCGGTTCGCTATGACAAGTTGACTTACACCCAAGTGATCCGCGACAACCTGCGGGTCATGGACATTACGGCTATGGACATGTGCCGCGAGGGCAAGTTGCCGATCCTCGTGTTCAACTTCAAGCGCGAGGGCAACATCGAACGGGCCATCGCCGGGCAACCCATTGGAACTTTTGTAACGGAGTAACGCGGTTAGCCGCGACGCGAAGGCTTCCGGAGCGGAGCGCGTAAGCGACCCTAAGAGATGAAACCATGAACACCGCACAAATCCTCAAAGACACCGAAGAACGCATGGACAAGGCCGGCGAAGTCCTGCGCAACGAGTTGCGTGGGTTGCGCACCGGCCGCGCCTCACCGGCATTGCTCGATGCCATTCGCGTCGAGTACTACGGCTCGCCGACACCGATTAAGCAATTGGCCCAAGTGTCGGCACCCGAGCCGCAGCAACTTGTGATCCGACCATTTGACGTCACCGCACTGAAGGAAATCGAAAAAGCGATCCGCTCCAGTGATCTCGGTTTGTCGCCGAACAACGATGGCAAAGTGATTCGGCTTCAGATCCCATCCATGTCGGGCGACCAGCGCAAGAAGATGTCATCGCACATCAAAAAGCTGACCGAGGAAGCGAAAGTCGCTTGCCGAAACATTCGCCGTGATGCCAACAAGCATTTCGACGCCGGCGAAAAAGCCAAGACCATGACTGAAGACGAGCGCGACCAGGGCAAGGAAAAGATCCAGACGCTGCTCAAAACGCACGAAGACAAGCTACAAGACCTGGCGGACAAGAAGACCAAGGAAGTGATGGAAGATTAGGAGTCGCTCATGCCGGATGCTTCCGAGTTTCTTCAGCACGCTAAAACCAAACTTGGCCTGGGCCAGTATCACCGGCACGTCATGCTATGCATTGGCCCGCGTTGTTGCACGCCGGAAGAAGGCGAGGCGGCTTACGAAACGTTGAAAGATCAAATCAAGGATCGCGGCCTGATGGAGGCCGGGCCGAGCGCCTGCTATCGAACCAAAGCCAACTGCCTTCGCGTTTGCGGCCATGGGCCCGTTGGGGTCGTTTACCCCGAAGGCACTTGGTATCATGGCCTGACAGCGGAGCGGATTCCGCTGTTCGTCGATCAGCACCTGGTGCAAGGCAAACCCGTCCGCGATTGGGTCTTCGCCGACAATCCTTTGCCAAACGATGTGACGAAGACATCCACCTAACAGTACGAGAAGCGCAATGCGAATTTGTATGACCGCTCTGGCACTCCTCATCAGCGCGACGGTCGTCGCGTGCGATGATTCGAAACCCGTCAAGAAAGTCGACAAACCGGCTGTCAAAGCCGATGACGAGAAAGACAAAGAGAAAGACGTCAAACCGAAGCTCGGCATCGGCGACCCGGCACCAAAAATATCGGACGTGAAGTGGCTCAAGGGCGACCCTGTCACTTCCTTCGAGCCGAAGAAAGTGTATGTCCTTGAGTTCTGGGCTACTTGGTGCGGGCCCTGCATCGCGGCGATGCCGCATCTGTCGGAGCTTCAAGCGCAGTACAAATCGCAAGGCCTGGTGGTCGTCGGCGTGACCACTGATGAACCCAAGAACAACTCGGCGGAAAAGGTCAAAGAGTTCCTCGCCAAAAAGGGTGGGCGGGCACGGTACACCATGGCCCTGTGTGAAACGGACGAGACCGACGCCGCCTACATGAAGGCCGCCAAGCAGGACGGCATCCCCTGTTCGTTCGTGATTGATGGCATGGGCAAGATCGCCTACATCGGTCACCCGATGAATCTCGACGATGTGTTACCCAAAGTCATCAACGGCACGTGGAAGGGTCAGGCTGACGCCGATGCGATTGAAAAGCTGATGGAAGAGTTCTTCGCCATTCTCGGAAAGGCGTCGGAAGATCCGGATGTTGCGTTGAAGGAACTCGCCGAGTTCGACAAAGCACATCCGAGCAAGAAAGACTGGATGCCCGACCAGCGCTTCATGGTGCTGGTGACCGCCAAGAAATGGGAGCAGGCCAAGCCGATGGCGGACAAAATGATGGCCAAGGCAATTGCCAGCCAGGATTCGGGACCACTTGGAATGATCGCGTATGCATTAGCCAACGAAAAGATGAATCCCGATAAGAAGCACATCGGCATGGCCGTCACCGCTGCCGAGGCCGCGCTGAAGCTCGACGGCGAAACCGACACGCGATGCCTTTTGAGTTTAGCCGACGCTCACTTCGCTAACGGGTCGAAGGACAAAGCCATCGAGTTCGGCGAAAAGGCTCTCAAGTCTACCGAGATCAAGGGCTTCAAGGACTTCATCGAAAAGAAGTTGAAGACATACAAGGGCGAAACGGACGAGAAGAAAGAAGCGAAACCGAAGGACGACAAGTAGCGGCGCACTGACAAGTAAAAACAGTAACGGGCGGGGTCAAGCACCCCGCCCATGTTGTTTCATCCGCTTGTCGGCAACGGCGGAGAGGTTTAACATGGCGATAGGACAATAGGTGCAGTGATGACGGCTTTGTTGAATGACAATCCTGTGCGAACGCGGCCGGCAAGTATGGTGCCGCCGGTCGCGGTTGGTCAGTGCCTTTTGCTGGAAGACACTGATTGGTCGAGTTATGAAGCCATCGGCGTTGCGCTCGGCGACCGGGCCAACCTGCGGACGGCCTACGATTCCGGGAGCCTGGAAATCATGGTCCTCTCATCCGAGCACGAACGGCTCAAGGTTCTGCTCGGTATCCTCATCCAAGTCCTGGCCGAAGAAACAGCGCGGTCAATCGCCGGGTTCGGTTCGACGACCTACAAGCGGGATGTGCTGAACAAGGGTCTGGAACCGGATCTTTGTTATTATCATGACAACCTCCACCGTGTGCGCGGCAAACGCCGGATTGATCTTGCGATTGATCCACCGCCGGACCTGGCGATTGAGATTGATGTTTCCTACAGTTCGCTTGATCGTGTCGCAATCTATGAACGGCTCGGCGTGCCTGAACTCTGGCGACTGAAAGATGAAACCATCACGGTTTACCAACGCAACGCCGCCGGCCACTATGAAACCAGGGTAAACAGCCCTTCATTCCCAATGCTGCCGCTCGACGAACTCGCGCGGTTCCTCATCATCGGCCTGGAAAACGATGACATTGACATGGCCCGGCAATTTCGTGGCTGGATTCGGCAGCGATTGGATCTGACAAAGTGATGGACACGAAACCCAGGCCGAATCATCGATTATCCCTGCAGGCGCTGCGTGCGATGTCCGCGGAGCAGCGATTGCACAAAGTGTTTGAGTTGTCGGCGTTTTCGCGATCTTTGTTAAAACAGGGTCTGCGTCAGTCGTTTCCCCAATTGTCCTCGGAAGAGTTCCGAATGCTCGTGTCGAAAAGGCTCGCGCAATGTCACAACCAGAACTACTGAAGAAGGTTGCCGGCGAGTTGGATCGGCTTGAGATCGCCTACATGTTAACCGGTTCGATCGCTGCGGGCATGCATGGCCATATCCGCGCGACCCACGACATCGACATGGTTGTACAATTGCCGCCGGGCAAAGTGAAGCCGCTGATCGAAGCGTTTCCGCCTCCCAAGTACTATCTGGATGAAGGCGCCATCCGGTCGGCGCTGCGCGACGAATCGATGTTCAACTTGATCGTGCCGGCCGACGACGACAAAGTTGACTTTTGGATGTTGAAGCGCGTCGGGCACGACAAAGTACGCTTCTCCCGACGGCAACGCCGGATGTTTGACTGCGTGCCGCTGATGGTCACCACGGCCGAGGATACGATCCTTTCCAAGTTGGAATGGTCACGGCTATGTGGCGGTAGCGAGAAGCAACATTTCGACTGTGTGTGCGTTTACGAAGTGCAATTACCGAATCTGGACCTGGCCTATCTCGAAGATGCGGCGCGAAGTCTCGACTTGATCGATCAGCTCAAGCGAGTACAAACCGAAGCAAAACCGTAGCCATTCCTCTTGAATTAGCGTAGTCAATGATTGGCAACGTCACCGCACTATTCTTCGTTAGCTGGAGTGACAACTCATGCAATTCCCTAATCGCGTCAACAAACTATCGCGACTTTTCGCCGTCGGCTGCGTCGGCATCGCACTGGCAGTGGCCATACACGGCCCCTTCGGCATTGCTCAGGATCGGCCGGAAGCAGCAATCGCGACGGTGCTGGATCAGAAGCTGATCAACAATGCCAAAGATGGCTCAGAGATCATGTCCAATCTGGCCTACCTCAGCGATGTGATCGGACCAAGGCTGACCGGATCGGCGAATCTGAAGCGGGCCAATGACTGGGCGGCCGAACGGATGACCAGCTATGGCTTGTCCAATGTGCAGTTGGAACCGTGGGAGTTGCCTGTGGGTTGGGAACGCGGCACCGCAAGTGTAAGGATGATTGAACCGAACACGGGTAAATCGCTGACGGTCGCCGCGATGGGCTGGTCGCCCGGCACCAACGGCAAGATCACTGGCGATGTCTTCGTTATTAATGCGAAGACTCCTGACGACTTGGAACAATACAAGGGGAAACTCAAGAACGCCATCGTCCTGCGACGGCCACCTTCGGAAGTTCGACCGATCACCGAGAGTGTGGACATTGTTGGCGGTCAGAGGCGACCACCACAACCTGCCGCGGGCGAAAAAGACAAAGCGACGCCCGCCGAAAAAGACAAGGCAGCGCCGCGTGAAAAAGGCAAAGCGGGTGGCGGCGGCTTCAACAACCGCTTTTCCGCCGAGTCCATGCGCTTTAACCGCGAGATGTCTGAATTTCTCAAGAAGGAAGGCGTGGCCGTACTGCTATCAGATGCAGCCAAACCGCATGGCTTGCTGAACATGTCCGGCGGCTGGCGTGGCAACGACCGCGTGGCCGCCTCTGATCCTTTGCCCACCCTGTTCGTTACGCACGATCATTACGCAATGCTGCACCGGCTGGCGAGCCGGCCGTCGCCCGCTGTCACCCGCATTGAAGTTGAAATCACCAACACGTTCGTGCCAGGGCCGTTGGCCGTGTACAACACCGTCGGAGAAATTCGCGGCAGCGAGAAGCCCGATGAGTTCGTCGTCCTCGGTGCGCACATCGATTCCTGGGATCTCGGGCAGGGCACCACCGACAACGGCACCGGCACCTGCGTCGTATTGGAGGCCGCCCGTCTGCTCGCCAAGTGTGGCGTAGCTCCGAAGCGCACGATTCGCTTTGCATTATTCAGCGGCGAAGAACAGGGTCTGCACGGCTCCAAAGCGTATGTGAAACGCCACGAAGCCGAGCTGCCCAAGACTAGCGCAGCCGTGGTGCATGACACCGGCACCGGGCGAATCATCGGCTTATCGCTCATGGGCCGCGAATTGTTGAAGCCGCTGATGGAGGCGGAACTCGCCTCGCTCAAGGAACTCGGCGTCACCAATATCAGTGCCGATTCGATGGGCGGCAGCGATCATCAATCGTTCGAAGCCGGCAAAGTCCCCGGCTTCATGTTCCGCCAGGATCCCGCCGAGTACCGGCTCACGCATCACTCTCAA
>JANNLP010000127.1:0-21999 GCA_031396905.1 Gemmataceae bacterium | reverse complement strand
TGAGCCCCGCCGCCGCGAGCGCCGCGCGCTGACCAGCGGGCGTCGCGACCTCGTTCGACTCGCCGCCGATCTTCACGGTCGCGGGCTTCGCGCCCTTCGTCTTGGCGGGCGTCTCCTTCGCGGGCTTTCACGATCTGTTTCTCACCGATACGGCACGCTATGCCGATATTGTGTTGCCCGCCACGTCGCAACTGGAACACTTCGACATTCATGGTTCGTATGGCCACCTGTATGTGCAAACCAACGAACCCGCGATTCCGCCGTTGGCCGAGTGCAAACCGAATACTGAGGTATTCCGATTGCTGGGGCGGGCAATGGGATTTGAGCGCGAGTTGTTTGCGGCGAGCGATGAAGAGTTGGCGCGGGAAGCGCTGGTGATGCCTGTGACCAGCAAACGATTTCCTCGTGCTGGTGTGTTAGACGGGGTAAGCCGCGAGCGCCTGAAGAACGAGGGACCGATTCGCATTGACATGCCGCGAGGTGATGCGCCGTTTGCACATGGTGGATTTGATACTCCAAGTAAGAAGTGCGAGTTCTATTCGGCGGCGCTGGAGGCTATGGGACTTGATCCGCTGCCGGCTTACACGCCGCCGGCGGAAGACCCGCAGACGCAACCGGAATTGGCGGCGCGGTTTCCTTTGCAGTTGCTGAGTCCGCCGCATTCGGCATTGCTTAACTCGACGTTTGCCAATGTCAAGTCATTGTCGGATCAAGCCGGCTCGGCAATCATTGAACTCACGAAGACCGATGCTGATTCGCGCGGGTTAGGCGAAGGCGATCTCTTGCGTATTTTCAATGATCGCGGCGAGTTTCGCGCGAGGCTTCGACTTTCGGATGGCGTGAAACCCGGTGTCGCGGTCACACTCGGCTGCCGGTGGGGCAGCAATGTCAACACCACCACCAGCACGACGCTGACCGACTTTGGCGCTGGCGCGACGTTCTTCGATAACCTTGTCCAGGTGGAAAAGGCGATCTGATCGCGCGTTCAATTCCCGCCGACGAACACGCCGCCGAGGAATGTCGGGTCGAAGACCCTGAACTCGCGCACCAGCGTGAGCGTCGGTCCGTTGAAGATTCGCACGTTACTGACGCGGCCGGCACCTGGGCCGAAAACCAAATCTAGCACGCCATCGCTATCCAAGTCGGTGACGCCGACGTTCAAGCCGCTGGACCATAACTGATCGCCCGTGACCGGCGGCGGACTGCCAGGTGAACCCGGCGGGAACGCATTGAATTGCGTGATGAGCGGGCCACCCAGCGCAGGGAACACGGCAGCAAGAGGGCCGCCGCCGAGGCCCGGGCCGGTGATCACTTCAACCTGGCCATCGTTGTTAATGTCGCCCGCCGTGACTTTCACACCGCCTAGGAAACTGGCCGGGTAAGCAAAGAACTCGTTGAGCAGTTGTCCGGTCTTGCCGTCGAAAACCCTAACATGTGGGCCGCCGCCGGCACCGGCTCCGGTGATGATGTCGGCGAAGCCATCGCCATTGACGTCGGAAGCGGCGACGTGCACCCCGCCGGTGAAGCTGGCGGTGTAGGCGAAGAAACTACGGATTTCCTGGCCGGTGGCGCCGCTGAAGACTTTGACGTGTGGGCCGCCGCCAGCGCCGGCTGCGGTGACGATGTCGGGCACCGAATCGTTATCCACGTCGCCTCCTGCGACAAACACACCGCCGGTGAAGCCGGGCCCATACGCGAAGAAACTGCGGATGGTATCGCCCGTTGCGCCGTCAAAGACTTTTACGTGCGGGCCGCCGCCTTTACCGGCCGCGGTGATGATGTCAGCGAGTGTGTCACCGTTAATATCGGCCGCGGCCACACGGACGCCACCGCGGAAGGTAGAGTCGTACGCGAAAAACTGGAATGCCGGCTCTCCGGTGCGCACTTTCGTATCGAAGGCGGTCACCAGCGGTCCACCGCCGGCGTCTGCTCCGAAGACGGTGAGATTAGGACTGCCGACGCCGACGAGGAACGTGGAAGATGCCGAACCACCGTCGTCATCGGTTACCGTCACGACGACGGTAAAGGTGCCCGGCAAAAGGTATGCATGTTTACCGTCGAAGGTACCGGTGGTTGCGACACCAGCGCTGCCGGGAACGCCTGGAAAGCCGTTCATGATCGTCGATAGGCCATCACCCCACTCGATCTTTGTGGTGAAGACCTCTTTGGTGCCGGCAGGTGCGTAAGTGAAGCCCGGTTCCGAAAACGCCGCGATTGGCGAAAACGACACCTGCTGTTGCGGCTTAATCAGCCGGTCGGCGGCGATGAATGTAATCGTCGGCGCTACGTTGAGTACAGTGACGTTGAACTTGCCTGGTGTGGCGACGCCGGTGTCGTCATCCACGAGGGTGATGGTCACCGGGTACGTGCCGTTGTCGGCATAAACATGTTGGAATGGGAACGAACGCGCACCCTGGGCAATATTGCCGGATTGGGGTGTCGTGCCGTCGCCGAAACTGATGGTGAAGGTAAACGAATCACCCTGGCCGGCCGTCGCGCCGCTGGCATCGGCGATCACCACGGTGCGGGATAGCAAGCCGCCCTCGTTGATGGTGATGTCATTACCGGCACCAAGTGTCGGGGGGACATTGGTGATCGTGACCGTCGCGGATTGCGGCGGTGTGCTGGTCTGAAAGATGCCAAGCGCTTTGCTGTCGGCGAAATTCACTCCGTTCGATCCCCGGGGCGCAACGAGCCGCCGTGCGCCTTGAGTGCCTGAGTCCTTGATACCGACTGTCGCACTGGCACCGGCATTGAAACTGGTATTGCCGACGTTGGTATCACGGAAGTTGATGTAGATGTCGCCCGGATCGTCGATGCCGGTGTTCAGCTCCAACATGGCCTGCCAGGTGCCCGCGTTGTTGGGCGCACCGTCGTTTTGCAACTCGCTCCATTCGACGCAGAGAAACTCGCCGAGGCCGTCGCCATCAAAATCAATGACGCGGGCAAACACCGATGAAATCGTCGGCGCGCCGGACCAGGCATCCCACAGCGTGGCAATCGCGCCGGAAGCTGGGGCACCGCTCAGATCGCCGTTGATCGCGCTGTTGCTGGTGCCGTTGAATACGAGCAGGCCATTATCGCTCGCGGAAATCGTCGTGCCGGCATCGAAGAGTTTGCCGTAGAAATTAAAACTGTCCATTCCACCCAAAACCGCCGCCGCGTTCGCCGAAATGTCGTTGAATGCGCCGGCTCCGCCGAGCAACTGCACGTTGCCATTGGTCGGCGACGGAGCCACGGGTGCGGTCATCAAGTCGAGCCGCGATTCAAACGGCATGGGATAGGACGAGTAACCAAAGCCTTCCGGCCCGGCCGTGCGATTGATCTGAATGTCCTGCGTGGAAAATCGAACCGCCTGGCTATTCTTGAAAAGGGCGGTGCCCTGGCTCGACAGATTGGTGAAGCCGGATTGTACCGTGCCGCCGCTTTGGATGCCGATCGTGGCACTGGCGCCGAAGTCGAAAGTCGAATTGGCAAAGTCGGTATCGACATAGTTAAAAATGATGTCGCCATTGGTCGAGCCGGTGTTCAATTGAAGGAGAACTTGGAATGTCGCTACCTTAGTCTTGTCATTGCCGACATGCGGGACATTGGACCACTCGATGATGAAATAATCTTCACCGGATTCACCGTCGAGATTCAAAGAACGCGTCAGCACACGGTCGGCTATGCCGGTGTCGGTCTGCAGGTCGTCCCAAAACGGACAGATCAGCGCAATGGTTGACGAGGCGGATAAGCCCGTGTTGCTGCCCGTTGTAACCAGGCCGTTGAAGGAAAGCAGGCCGTTGTCGGTCACGTTGACGGCGGTGAAGTCCGTTCCGTAGAAACGAAACGTGCCCGTCAACGGTACCTGAGCGGCGGTATTGTTGTTGGAATCCAACCCGGCGGACTTGACGCCGCTGATCGATGTTCCGACCGCAGCTAGCGCGTCGCCGAGATTGATGTTCAGGCCCGGAATATCGTAGGCCTTGTACTTACCGCCATCCAATGCAGTAATCGTCCGGGGACCGGTATCCTGTAAGCGCACATTGACGGTCGCCACGTCGGTGGCAGTGCCCGAAGGGTTATCATCCTGGATAACGTGACTGATGCTGAAAGGCACATCGGTGCCGAAAGCCGCCGAGACGACTTGCGATGGAGAGCCATCGCCCCAATCGATGACGATTTGCGCCGAACCAATCGGATCAATGACGGTGGTCTTGCCGCTGACGGTGATGGTACCGCCTTCAATGGCCGGTCCGCCGGTCACCGTAATCGGACTGAGGCTGACGGTCGGCAGAATCAATCGTTCAAGTGTTTGCAGGCGTGGCCGGGCAAGCAGACGACGTCGATTCAGCATATTCATGAGAACGGTCCTTCCCGGATGACATAGCCATCATGTATTTGGAAGCATGCCACGTCTACACGGGACACGCCTTCGCAATTCAGTGTAACGGGGCGAAGTTGACGAGATAATTGGATTATACACGTTGCCTGCCACAACGTATGAATGATCGGCGGTCATCGCCAAACTTGTGCCGTCCGGACAGTCGGGAAAAATGACTTAGCCTATTGCAGCGCGACCATCGTGTTCGCAACATAACCCGCACGCGCCCCACGACCCTCATGGTTTACCACATGCGCACTATGTTGATTTCGTTCGCCGTCCTCATGTTGGCGGGTGACGTTCATGGCGAAGACGCCCGTCTTTTGCGATTCCCGACGATTCACAAAGAGACCATCGTCTTCGGTTACGCGGGTAACCTGCACGCAGTTGCGGAGGCAGGCGGCGTCGCACGGCGACTCACCAGCCACGATGGCTACGAGATGTTTCCGCGTTTTTCTCCGGATGGCCAATCATTGGCATTCACGGGGCAATACGACGGCAACACGGAAGTCTTTTTGATCCCCGCGACCGGCGGCACGCCGAAGCGACTCACTTTCACGCCGACATTGGGACGCGATGACATTGGCGACCGCATGGGGCCGAACAACATCGTCATCGGCTGGAAGAACGACAGCAAGAACATTCTCTTTCGCTCGCGCATGCGTTCGCCGAATGACTTCATCGGGCAGTTGTTTCTCGTGAACACCTCCGGTGACCTGCCCGCGCCGTTGCCGCTCCCACGCGGAGGTTTTGGCTCGTTTTCCGCCGACG
The DNA here is from genome assembly GCA_031396905.1 of Gemmataceae bacterium. Taxonomy (GTDB): domain Bacteria; phylum Planctomycetota; class Planctomycetia; order Gemmatales; family Gemmataceae; genus JAIBBI01. Next base: position 16,862 of record JANNLP010000127.1, on the reverse strand, counting down.
ACGGGCAGTTGGCTTACAACCGCATCTTCCGCGAGTTCCGAACGTGGAAGCGCTACCGCGGCGGCATGACGGATGACATTTCCGTTTACGACTTCGCCACAAGGAAGAGTGAGACCGTGGCGGCAACGGATGCGGCTGAGATCATTCCGATGTGGCATGGTCGCAAAATGTACTTTCTCTCGGACCGTGATTCGGCGAAGAGGATGAATCTGTACGTGTATGACCTCGACAGCAAGGCCACGAAGCAGCTCACCAAGTACACCGACTTCGATATCAAGTTCCCGTCGATGGGTAGCGGCAAGATTGTGTTCGAGATGGGTGGCGATATTTATCGCTTTGATGCTGCCAGTGAAAAAACCGATCGCATTTCCGTGCAGATTCTCGACGACCGCGGAACGGGCCGCGGCGGACTTCGCAACCTCAGCAAAGAAGTCAGCGGCGGAGGCATTGCGCCGGATGGCAAACGCGCGGTCTTCACAGCCCACGGCGAGGTCTTCACCGTGCCGGCGGAAAAAGGCCCGACGCGGAATCTCACCCGCTCATCAGGTAGCCACGAGCGCGATGCCGCGTGGTCGCCGGACGGCAAATCTGTGGCATACATCAGCGATGTGTCCGGTGAAGCGGAAATTCACGTTGCCGCGGCGGATGGCAAAAGCCCTGCCGTGCAGGTGACCAAAACCGGGGCACCGTACAAGTACAATGCGGTGTGGTCGCCGGACAGCAAAAAGCTCATGTGGTCTGACCGTGCTCAGAAACTGCATTTTGTTGACATCCGATCCAAAGAGATCAAGACAGTTGTCACTTCAAACCTTTCGGAAATTCGCGCTTACGTATGGTCGCCAGACAGTCAGTGGATTGCCTATAGCAAGCCGGAAGACGAGGGCCAGCAGCGAATTTACCTGTTCTCGGTTGGCACCGGCCAATCAACGCCGGTGACGGATAGCTGGTATCAGAGCGGCAACCCGAACTTCTCGGACGATGGCAAATACCTGTTCTTCGTTTCAGCCCGCGACTTCAACCCGACATATAGCCAGACCGAGTGGAATCACTCCTTCACCGATATGCAGCGCATTTACTTCGTGACGCTGGCGAAGGATACGCCATCGCCATTCAGGCCGCAGAGTGATGAAACAGGGGTGACTGAGGATAAGCCAAGCGAGCCAAAAAAGGACGACAAAAAAGACGAGAAGAAGGATGAAAAGAAAGAGGAGAAGAAACCGGAGCCGACCAAGGTCGATCTGGAAGGACTGGCTGATCGAATCCTGAGTTTGCCGATTCGCGCGGCGAACTACCGCAACGTCGCGGTTGTCGGCAACGTTGTTTACTACATCCGCAGCGGAACACGAGATGCAACACCGGCCTTTCAATCGTTTGACCTGAACACGAAAAAAGAAACAGCTCTGGGTTCCATCGATGCTTACAGCCTGGCTGCGGGCAAGAAGAAAATGCTGGTGCGACAGAGTGAAAAAACGGCCATCATTGATTTGCCCAAGGCACCGGTGACTATCAGCGAAGCTCTCAATCTTTCCGGCATGGAGATGGCCGTTGATCGCCATGCGGAATGGCGGCAGATCTTCCATGAGTGCTGGCGAATCATGCGTGATAACTTCTACGACCCCGGCATGCATGGCAACGATTGGGCTGCGGTGCGTAGCCGGTACGAGCCTTTGGTCGCGCATGTGCAGCATCGCTCGGACTTGAACTACATCATTGGCGAGATGATCGGTGAACTTAATGTGGGCCATGCGTACGTTGGCGGAACTGACGACCAGAACACAGCCAAGCGCACGCCGCTTGGGCTGCTCGGCGTGGAGCTCAGCCGGGATGCGGGCAGCCGCTACTGCAAAATCGACCGCATTCTTCCAGGTGCCAATTGGGACAAAAAACTGCGGTCGCCGATGACGGAGATTGGAGTCAATGTTCAGCCAGGCGAATACCTGATTGCCATCAACGGCACGCCGACGAATACGTTGGCCAATCCGTACGAGGCGTTGGTCAACACCGTTGACAAGCAAGTCGTGCTGTCGGTCAATAAGGAGCCGAAGCCTGAAGGTGCACGCGATGTGACGGTGATCCCGATCGCGGATGAGTCGCCGCTTTATTACTATGCGATGGTTCAGGACAACATCAAGAAAGTCGACAAGGCCACTGCGGGCAAATGCGGGTACATCCATGTGCCTGATATGGGGCCGGCGGGCCTGGTTGAGTTCGTGAAGCATTTTGGCCCGCAGTTGCGCAAGAAGGCGCTCATCATGGACGTGCGCGGCAACGGCGGCGGCAATGTCTCGCCGATGCTGATTGAACGCCTGCGCCGGGAAATAATGATGGTGGGCATTTCACGCAATGGTTCGCCGCGACCCGAGCCTTCCGACTTGATCGCGGGGCCGAAGGTGTGCCTGCTCAACGAGTTCTCCGCCTCCGACGGCGATTTGTTCCCCTGGCGCTTCCGCTACATGAAACTTGGCCAGCTTATCGGCAAGCGGAGTTGGGGCGGCGTCGTCGGCATCCGCGGTTCGCAGCCGCTCGTTGACGGCGGCACGCTCAATGTGCCGGAATTCTCGCGATATGACCTTGCCGGTAAGGAATGGTTAATTGAAGGTAAGGGCGTCGAGCCCGACATTGTGGTCGAAAACGACCCGGCCAAGGAGTTTGCCGGGATTGATGAGCAACTGGATAAGGCGATTGCCGTGATTCTGGAGAAGTTGAAGACGGAAGAGAAGAATCTGCCGGCGGTGCCGCCATATCCGAAGCGGTGAGCGCTGGGCTGAGCGCTCCGCTACGGAGTACCTTCGCGTCGCGGCTAACCCAGCTGTTTGCGCTTCCCGGCAATCAGCGCTATGAGCGCTTTTTGCGGGTCGGCGAATTTGGCGATGCCTTCACGCATGAGCGTCTCTTCCAAATGTTGGATGCTGACCTTGCTATCGATGTCGGCTAGTATGTCGGCCGGGGGCATTTGATCGACCATTCGCGTGATGGTGCGGCCGCTGGCTTGCACGGCGGCGTTAGTGGCAGGAGGATTTGTCTCAATGTCGGAGCCAGCAAACGCTTCGACGTATTTCCACGCCGGGTCGCTAGCTTTCTTCGTCCCTGTGCTGGCAAAAATGATTTCCTGTTGCAGCGGCAGCTTTTTGTCGGCCCAAAACTCCTGGTTCTGCTGCCATAACCTCTTGGCATTGACGATGCCGACCATGCCTTGTGCGGCGGGTGTCAAAGTCGGGCAGTGCTTTTCGGTGTAAACGTCCAAGCGACTCACAAAGATGCTGTAGACTGATTTGAAGCTATCGAGGTTCTTGCGTTTGCGGGCACCGCGCCAAACGGCTTCACGGGCGAGATGATATTGCCGTTCGCTGAAAATCAGCGTGACATTCAGTGTGACGCCGGCTGCACAAAGTTCTTCGCAAGCTCCTAACCCCGCTTCTGTGGCTGGCACCTTGATCATGCGGTTGCGGTGGCCCGTGTTCCACTTCTTGCCAAGCTCCACGTACTGGGCAATCCGCTCGGCAACCGGAACGTTTCGATCCGGGTCTTCCAGCAGCGGGTCTAACTCGAAGCTTACCCATCCGGTGTTGCCCTTGCTACTTTCCCATGCCGGCAGAAACTTGTCTTGTGCTGCCTGCACCAACCGATCAGTGAGCGCCCAGGCAATAGACAAATCGTCCATGCCCTGGCCAATCAGCCGCGTGAGGTCCCCGTCGAAGCGGCCCGTCTTGATCAAGTCGGCAATAATGATTGGATTGGAAGTCGCGCCGGTCGCGCCCCACGATAGGTTTTTGGCGACCTCATCGGGATCGACGGAATCCAGCCACAACTTCGTGCCGCATGCGACCAGGCTTTCCAGTGTCGTCATCACCATCTCCAACGGGCGGGTGTTGGACGTTATACCCGGCGGTACCGAAAACGACAGGTAGAGATTCATTCTCAAAGGTGACACCGTCATACGCCTGATCTCATCGTGTCACAACATCGGTCAAATCTTGGTTCGTTCTCGAAACGGCGACGCTTGATTAACTTAGGCGAGTTATTAGTCTCCAAAGTCAATACCACCAATCAGCTATGAGTGTGGGATGTAATTAAGGCGCGCCACGCGCGATAAGGCCGTGAGCCGCAAAAGGATGCCCCAAAGATCGGATGTCAAGTTCTAGGATTGACGAACGGGCGTTCGACGGGCTCAACTGTCGCTATGTGTCGGTTCTTTCCCGATTGCCACAGCACCGACAGGTTTCGGTTTATTCCTCGGAGGCCGAACAGCAGTGTCAAGAAAGCAAATGCGATAGTCACTGCGGAGTTGTGATCGAAATCCGGCGATTGACTGCCATTTCGGTAAACCGTTGATCCGCCAAATTGCACGATCGGGACGTTTTGCCAATTCCATGTGATTACCCGTTCAGAAAGTTGTATCGCAAGAAATGTCGCGGACGCGGCTGCTGCCAGGAGCCAGCCGGCCAGTGCGATTGCCGGCTGCGGGCCTTCACGAATCCGTACGCACCTAAAAATCACTGGCCGCGCCATGACTAACAGAAAAACACCAACCATCAAAACGCATATGGAAACGAAAATCAAAAAGGTCAAGAGAACCGTCGTTCCGACCACACTGAATGTCCTAATGTTGCCGTCGATAACATCAATGGCAACGGAGAGCATCCAGCAAATTGTAACCCATTTGAGTGTAGGATTCGCCAGTCGTGCCCCCCAATCAATGTCGACTTGTGGAGTAGTCTGGATGAACATCGCGGGTCTGTAGTAGCCGCGTGCGGCGGCGTTCGTCAGGCCGATGCCGATTAACACTGCGATGCCTCCAGAAGCAAGCGGAACATAGAGCATCAGCAAGCTGACCAAGATTTGCGTTGCACTCAAATCCGCGACATCCAAGACTGCCAGAAAACGCCAGAGCGCCCAGACAACTGCAATGCCCCCGCCAACGGCACCAAACCGAACAACGAAGGCTGGGGCTACCCGTTGTCGTTTGGAAGCCAAGCGCACGGTAACACTCACCAATACCAAGGAAACAACGCCAATCACCGTCGGCCAGCCAAGCGCGATGCGGAAGATCAGGTAATGCAAACGAAGGCCACGGCTTTCGTGCAATGTCGACGTTTCATACTCGGGGTTCGAAATGATTTGCTCCAAATCCAAGGCCTGCCGGGCAGCGTCAACATTCTGATTCCGGCGGAGGCGAGTTGCTTCGACCAGCGCGACGGCCTCATCGTGCAGACGTGAGTCGGAACGAATGACTGCGGCTTGGCGCAACAAGTCTGAAATACTCTCTGGCTCCATGTTTTCGGAATGTCCCGCCAATACCAATCGCTGTGCCTGCGCCTTGTAATACAGTGCTTCCCAACGTTGATAGCGCATTTCCGCTCTCAGCCCATACGCCAAACAGGACACAGTAAGCAGGCCGAGTGATATGATGGTCGCAATCGCCCACGGTCGCTTCCTCACCCAAACAATTGTCCTTCGCAGCACGCTCCGCCGCCGCGCTATCACGGGCTCACTGTCCAAAAACCGCACCAAATCCTGCGCCAACAATTGCGCGGACCCATATCGCCGCTCTGCGCGTTTATCCAAACACTTCAAACAAACGTTTTCCAAATCGCGTGGAATATCGGGCCGCAGCTTTCGCGGCTGCACCGGCTCGTCTTCAATCACTTGTCGAATTGTCTCGATTGCCGATTCGGCTTGAAACGGCGCCCGGCCCGTCAACAAAGCGTATAGCACGGCTCCCAGACCATAAACGTCAGCGAGTGGGCCAACCAGTGCCGGATTCCCCGTCGCCTGTTCTGGCGGCATATACGCGGGAGTGCCCAGAATATCCCCGGTGACTGTCGGTCCGGCCGCTTCTTTGGCACGCTTGGCCAAACCGAAATCGGTGATCTTAGGCACGCTCCCCGCCATCACCACGTTGGCAGGTTTCAAGTCCCGATGAACGATACCGCAATCGTGCGCGTATTGCACGGCTTCGCTAAGTGTGCGTATCATCGCGGCCGCTTCGCGCGGCGGCAACGGGCCGTCTTTCAGGCGGTCCGACAAGTTACCGCCCTCGACAAAGCCCATTGCGAAATACTGCTGGCCCTGATGCTCGCCGACTTCGAAAATCGGAACGATGTTAGGGTGATCCAGACTTGCGGCCGCCTCGGCCTCAGCGCGGAATCGGCGCACTTCGCCGTCGGAGGCCAGTTGTCCGGCGAGAATCATCTTCAATGCGACAACTCGATTCAGCGAAAGTTGCCGCGCTTTGTAAACGACACCCATCCCGCCACGGGCTATCTCTTCCATCAACTCATAATCACCGAAGTAACGTACATTTCCGAGAGTTGGCGAGACAACTGACTCGGGACCAATTGTTGCCGGTTCCACGAAGCGATTCATCCGGTCGTGGTCTGCAAAAAACGACCGTAATTCGTCTGCCAGGTCCGCGTGTTGGGTGAGAAGTAGCGCCCGATCGGGTGCAGAACCTGCGGCGACGGCCTTCAAGTAGTCTGCGATAATGGCGTCGATGCGGGCATCAGATGATTGCGACTCGGTCATGGACACTCCGATTCGCTGACGAGTAAGGCACGAAGTTGCTTCAATCCGCGCTTCAACAAGCCCGCGACAGCCGCGGGTGTCCGACCCAGTTGCAGGCTGATCCGATCCAGCGACCATCCCTGAAAGTAGTGCAAGACGATGGCTTCCTGCGTTGAGTCTGCAAGAGTGGCCATGGCTTCGGCGAGAGCGGCCAACTGCTCATTGTGCCCAGCCCGCTGGCTCGGCGAGGAATGCTGAGCGGCCAGAAACGATGCCATCGAAGTAGAGGATTGATTGATAGCCGCGTCGAGCGCTTGCTCACGGTCGGCATCGCGTTTGAGTCGATGGCGGGCGCGATGAGCGTCGGCCATGTTACATGCGAGAATCCGCCGCAGCCACGCGGCCCATTCGGCTTCTGTCTGACCACGGAATTGATCGCGCTGGCGATAGGCGTCAAAAAGACTCTGCTGCACTACGTCCGACGCGTCGACCCGGCCCGGACCCAACTGCATCCGGGCCAGCAACAACAGATAATGCCGCCAACGTTCGATGTCCGGGTCGGCAGTGGATGGAGCCATTTCGTTCATCTAGCAAAATAGCCGTCAACGGGACTCAAACGGGGCGCGCTCGAAAAAAAAACAGCTTACTTCTTCAACTCCACGGGCAACTGGTCGATTTTCGCGGCCATGATGAAGTCGTTTTCGGTGAGGCCGTTGGCGGCGTGCGTCCATAGTTCGATGGCGACTTCGCGGTAGTTGACGAGATGAAGATCGGGGTGGTGGTCTTCGGCGTCTGCGATTTTGCCGATGCGGTTAAAGAAGTCGAGCGCGGTCGGAAAGTCCTTGACCCGCCATTCGCGGCGGATGCTGCGGCCAGTGTCGGACAATTTCCATTCAGGAACGATGGCAGTTAGTGCCTGCACTTCCGACTTGGCCAGTGGTTGGGCGTTGGCATCGCAGGAAGCGCAAAGTTTGTTGATGAGTTCGGCGGCAGTACCGGTCATGTTTGCTCCATAGATTTCTGCAGATAATCAATTGCGCGGCGATGAATATGACCATCTTTTGCTCGAAAAGTGTGATGTGGTGCCCATTTCGCGGACTGCGCGGGGCGAGCGCTTCCTCAACACCGTACAATAAAGTGAGAACGATGGAGAAGATGGGCCGAATCGGCCGATCCCTCTACCTGGGGCGTGTCGCGATGTGGTCGGACGGGGGCAAAGATGAAGAAAAACCTGACGTGGGTGGTTTACGAACGATTGATCAAAGGCCTGCCAAGCGGGTCGAATTCCGTCTGCGATCAGGATGAATGGGACGAAATGGAGCGGCAACGTCCGGGCGAGAACACATTGATCAAGTCGGCGATTTCGAACGAAGGCGAAGCCGAACGATTCGCCCGGCAACGCTCGGATATAGCCGGTGCCGGCAAGACTCCTGTCAAACCGCCGCGACGAATTGTCGTGGCACCGATTGTCGCAACTGAATTGGCTACAGAAAGCGTAGCCGCTCCGGTGTGATTAGGCCGGGATGGCATCGGCGGGCCGCGTGCCGGAGTCTTTGCGACCGCTGCCGGCAAAGCGGCTGATGGCACGGACGCTCATGTCGTGATCGCAGAGAATCTGGCAACTCAAGCGGACACCAGAAAGGCCGCGAGCGGCCAACACATTTTTCTCCGCTTCCGTCATCGTCGGCGGTTCACCGGCGATGAACTCCACGCGGCAAGTCGTGCAGCGGGCATTGCCGCCGCAGGCATGAAGCTGATCGACGCCGGCCTCATCGGTGAGGGCAAGCACTAACCGTTTGCCGGCGGGAATCTCGAATTCGCCGACGTTTTCGACAGTCAATTTCGGCATCAAGTACACTCCAGCGTGTGATTCACATTTGCAAGCTTCCGCTATTCTATGTGCCATTGAACAACGGTGAGCCTTTCTGAAGTCCAGTCGCGTCGGTAGCATGGTTGGAACCCGAGTGAGAATTCACAATGTCAGCGTTGTTTGATCAGATTCAAGAAGCTGCAAACTTCATTCGCACCAAGTGGACCGGGTCGCCGAGCGTCGGCATCGTACTGGGCACGGGATTGGGCGCGTTGGCTCAGGACATCAAGGCCGAGGCGACAATTTCTTATTCCGACTTGCCGCATTTTCCGCAATCCACTGTGATGGGTCATGCTGGGCAACTTGTGTGCGGCAAGCTGGGAACCAAGTCGGTCATGGCCATGTCAGGTCGGTTTCATGCTTACGAAGGGTACACCCTTCAGCAGATTACATTTCCGGTGCGCATAATGAAGGCGCTGGGGTGTCAGACGTTAATCGTCAGTAATGCTTGCGGCGGCTTGAATCCCCAGTTCACCAAAGGCGACCTGATGGTCATCGAAGACCAGATCAACCTGATGGGCGACAACCCGCTGATCGGGCCGAACGATGAACGGCTTGGCGTGCGCTTCCCGGACATGAGTGAGCCTTATGCGAAGGACTTGATCGCACTCGCTTTGCAAGCCGGTTTGGAGGACAAGTTGGCACTACAGAAGGGTGTGTATGTTGCGGTGACCGGGCCGTGTCTGGAGACGCGGGCCGAGTATCGCTATTTGCGGCAGATCGGCTCGGATGTGGTCGGAATGAGTACGGTGCCAGAAGTGATCGTCGGCGTTCACGGCGGCATGAAATGTCTTGGCTTTTCCGTCGTAACCGACATGTGTTTGCCGGATGCCCTGCATGTTGTAACACATGAGGAGATTGTGCAAGTCGCCAATGCAGCTGAGGCCAAGCTGCGTACCGTCGTTCGGCGTGTCGTTGAGAAGCTGCCGTGAAACGAGAAATGGCGGCGTTGGCGCTGGCGATGATGTTGCCCAGCGCAATGGCTTATGTGTACTTCGTAGCGCTTGCGTCGACCGAGAGTGGAAAAGCGAACCCGGCACTGTTGACCGCTTATCCGGCTTCGAAAGCGATTCAATTGTGTTTGCCGGTGGGATTCCTACTCGCATTCGGCGCAACGAAGACCAGGCCACCGGCAGGGCAGGTTGGTGGCATACGGTTGGGCATGATATTTGGCTTTGTCATAGCAATAGCGATCTTCGTTTTGTGGTGGATGTTGCGAGATTCCGTGTTGATTGACGTTCCGAATCGCGTGGCGGTGAAGGTGGAGGAGTTCGGGACCGCTACGCCAGCGTTGTATCTCGCGCTGGCGGCCTTCCTGAGCGTTGTGCATTCTTTGTTCGAGGAATCCTATTGGCGCTGGTTTGTTCATGCGCGCCTGCGGCAATGGTTGGCGTTCGCGCCTGCGGCCACACTATCCAGCCTTGCATTTGCCAGTCATCATTTATTTGTGTTGGACTTTTATCTACCGGGCCGATTCTGGTCGGCGGCCGTCCCGTTTACGTTAGGTATCGCCATCGGCGGCGCGTTCTGGGCTTGGCTTTTCGAGCGATCCGGGTCGTTGGTCGGACCGTGGATCAGTCACATGATCGTGGACGCAGCGATCCTGGCAGTCGGGTACAAAATGGTGTTTTTGCCATAGCACTTTCGCTTGACAATTGAACAGTCTTTGGCGAGTATGCGGCCTAACGACTCGGCAGGACGCCGCGAGGTTGCATATGAAGTGCGCATTGATTACTGGCATCACGGGTCAGGACGGCAGTTATCTCGCCGAGCTTCTTCTCGAACAAGGTTATGAAGTTCATGGTATTGTCCGCCGATCAAGCTCCGAAAACTTCGAACGCATCGCACACCTCACTGACAAGATCACGCTGCATCAGGCGGATTTGCTCGATCAGCTTTCGTTGATTGCAGTAATTAGGGACGTGCGGCCCGTCGAAATTTATAATCTGGCAGCGATGAGTTTTGTGCCGACGAGTTGGAAGCAACCCGTACTCACCGGCGAGTTCACCGGCATCGGTGTGACAAGGATGCTGGAAGCGATTCGGCTCATCGACAAGGACATCCGCTTCTATCAGGCAAGTTCCAGCGAGATGTTCGGGAAGGTGCAGGAGACGCCGCAACGCGAGACTACGCCGTTTTATCCACGCAGCCCATACGGCGTGGCGAAGGTTTACGGGCACTGGATCACAGTGAATTATCGCGAGAGTTACGACCTTTATTGCTGCAGCGGCATCCTGTTCAACCACGAGTCGCCGCGACGGGGTAAAGAATTTGTCACACGCAAAGTGACCGATGCCGTCGCCCGCATTCGGCTGGGCTTGCAGAAGGAGCTGCGTCTCGGCAACCTGGACGCCAAGCGCGATTGGGGCTTTGCCGGCGACTATGTCCGTGCCATGTGGCTGATGCTGCAGCAGGATCACCCGGATGATTACGTGGTGGCAAGCGGCAGCGCGCATTCGGTTCGCGAGTTGGTGGAAGAGGCGTTTGGCTGTGTTGGGCTGGACTATCGTCGGCATGTCGTCGTTGATCCGGCGCTGTATCGTCCGGCCGAGGTGGATTTGCTGGTCGGCGATGCCAGTAAGGCCCGCGAGATCCTGAATTGGGAACCGACGATGTCGTTTCAGGATTTGGTTCGCCACATGGTCTATAACGATCTGGAGCGGTTGTCGCCGGGCTATCAACTCGTGCGCGCGGCCGCCTGATTTGTGTGGGCGCGGCCATGCGAGTTCTCATCACCGGTGCCACCGGCTTCGTCGGGCGACATCTTGTCGAGCATTTTCAATCCGTCGGCGGCTATGAGTTGCATGGCATAGCCCGGCGAACAGCTCCAACGACAGTTAGTCTCAACGTAGTTGATCTCAACGACACATCGGCCGTCACGGAGGTGTTAAGGCGAGTCCATCCCGATGGCATTGTTCACTTGGCCGGGTTCGCCAGTGTGGCGCAGTCGTTTAACGAACCGGAAGCGGCGTGGGTGGGAAATCTCGGTGCGACGCAGAGTTTGTTTCGTGCCGTGGCAGCGTGGGGCGGCCAACCGCGCATCTTGTTTGTCAGCAGTGGCGCGGTGTATGGAAACTCGCTTGCGACCGCTAATCCTTGCACCGAAGAAACGCCGTTGCGACCGGATACGCCTTATGCCGCCAGCAAAGCGGCGGCCGACCTGTGCGCATACCAAGCATTCTGTTTTCCCGGTTTGCAAGTGATCCGTGTGCGACCATTCAACCAGATCGGCCCGGGGCAGGGGAGTGGATACTCCATTTCCGGCTTTGCCGAGCGCATCGCAAAGATGGAGCGCGGCCAGTCACCACCGGTATTAGAGACGGCCAACCTGGACATGGAACGCGATATGACCGATGTGCGCGACATGGTTCGCGCCTATCGCCAATTGCTGGAGCGCGGCGAACCCGGCGAGGTTTACAATGCCGCCACGGAACGACCTATTTCAATGCGTAGTGCCACGCAAATGTTGTTGGCAAAGGCTGCGAGGCCGATTGAACTTAAGGAAGACAAGAGCCGCCGGCGGCCGGCTGATGTTCAAGTAATGCGGGTCAATACTGGCAAATTAAGGGCGGCAACAGGTTGGTCGCCGAACATTCCGTTTGAGCAATCGCTGGCTGACATCATGGACGATTGGCGTCGGCGAGTCGCTTGAATGGTCGGATTCTGCAAGGTTTAACGAGGGTGGCGGTTCGGGTTCTTGCCACGTCGCCCCGACCAGCCGTTGCTCTGTAACATCTTCACGCTATAACGGATGGATGCGCGGGCGGCTGTAGCCTCGTACCCGAATGTGGACCATACGAATGGCGGGCGCGGCGACCGTCGGCAAAGGGGCGGCGATGGAAAAAAAGCTCTGCATCGCCTCAATGTCGGTGGCGGGCCTCTTGCTATTGGCATTCATCATCGACATCCCGCTGGGCTTTCCCTTTGGCGGTGGCTCGACTTTCCTGATGATCGACATTGTTGGAGCCATCGTCGGCGCGCTACTGTTGTATTTGTCTTGGAATGCACTGAAAGATCTCTTGTAGCCGCTAATCGCATTGAATTCTCAACCTTCGACCAACTCATCTACTTCCGGCACATCCTCATCCACGGGGTCGTTGCGGCCAGCCCAAGTACACATGGCGATGCCAAAAAAGTACAGGCCCACGAGCGGCAGCCACATCAGCAACATCGAGAGGGCATCCGGCGATGGCGTGATGATGGCACATAGCACCGCCAGTAGGAACGCTGCCATTCGCCAATTGGCCCAATAGATGGCGACGGTCATGATGCCGATGCGTTCCAGAGCAAGCATGACGAGCGGCGTCTGAAACGAAATGCCAAACACCAGCGGCATCATGATGGCAAAGCCCAGCCATTCATTGAGTCGCAAATCCGGCGTGAAGCCCATCCAGTCGTTGAACCAGAGCAGTGCTTCAATTGACTTCGGAATCACGGCGAATTGGCATAGCGCCACGCCGCCGAGGAACAGGCCAAGGCTCATCGGCAGATATTTGTGAATGTATTTCTTTTCCTGCGGATACATGCCCGCAGCGACAAACGCCCAAGCCTGACCGAATACCCAGGGGCTGGCCAACACGAGGCCGCATAGCAAGCTGACCTTGATGTACACCATCATGCTTTCCGTCACGCTGAGCGTCGAAAGCTCCGGCGGACGGATGACCTGATTGATGCCCTGGGATGCGTTGTAGGCCTGAATCGGATCGAGTTGAACCGTGACATCAATCGGCGCTGCCGGTGGAGTCTTGTCGCCGCGCAGTGCCGCGATGGCTTCGGGTGAAAAGCGCATCGTGACCGGTTGCAACGCGGTCACCATCTTGGCGCCGGCATCGCCGCGATCGCGGTTGGCGATCAGGCGGTCCATGCGTCGAGCATAAAACGCTTTCAACTCATGCTGGACCGGCGCTGTGATGACGCCGACCATTGGCTTGCCGATGCCGAACCACGGCAGGTCGAGAGCAAGGCCGATTGCGTCCAGTACAAAACCGATCATCAGAAAAAACAGTAGCCCTTTAATGGCGCTGAAGAGCCGGGCGCGGAGTTCCTCCAAGTGTTCGCCGAAGGTCATGCGCGAGTCGGCAAACAGGTCATCATCATCGTCGGATTGTCGCGGCATTGGCACAAAATGGCGGCAGGGCAGGGGAGTGGTTCACTTGCGATCATCCTACGTCGCCGCCACTTTGGCCACAAGTCGCCGGGGTTGGCAAACTATTCGGGTTATCGCTGTAGGCCCTGATAATTCGTCGATGAGCCGTGCTTTTGCGGTCGGATCAATGCGGTAAGGCGGTCGAATCTCGATATACTTGGGCCGGGCATGGAAGCCGCGGCGTCAAGTCGGCGAGGGTTTAGCAATGAAGCGGATTCTGCTCTTTGTGCTATTTGCGACGGCAGCAGGTTGCCAATCAGACGGCGGCGGCTTAACTTACCGCAATTCGGATCGTGCAGACGATCCGCGGTACAGCATCGAAGAGCAGCAGCGTCGCGGCCGGGAACGTCTAGCCGTGGTGGAAGACGCGGACAGTTTGGCACCCAAGGCATTCGTCGACCGCCCCGGCGTGATGGGTCGCTAATCATATGTGCTTTTCGGTGCGCCGCTGGGGGCCGCACCGTGAGCAAGACATCGTTATTCACATTTGCATTACTCGTCGTTGGCTGTGCCACGGCCGAGCGAATCGTGCCGGCACCCATCGTGCTGCCGAACGAGGGTGAGACTGTTCCATTTTCCGAATTGCATCCCAAATTGCGACAACTCGCTTGGAAGGCGACAGAAGCTTTCTACCGCGACGATTGGAAAGACCTCGGCGAGACCGCGCAGAGTTTGGACAAAGCCGCGCGGTTGTTGCGGGCAACCAAAGACGCACCGACTCGATTGCAAACGACACTTGGCCCGAAGTGCGATGAGTTAACAAAGGAAAGCGGACAGCTGCGCGAAGCGACGCAGGCGGCAGCCATCGACCGCATCAGCGATCACTTGCAGCGGATCAACAACCTCGTGCGCGAACTTCGCCCCGATGCGTGACCTCCCTATTCCCACGACACCACCGATGAAACTCGATTTGCCGTTCTGGTTCCGCCAGCGTCAAGCCAAGGCTGATGAACTGGCTCAGGGATCGTACAAGATCACCGGGCCAAACCTGCCCGAAGGTGTCATCAGCATCCGCATCGGTGATGACTTGCTTTGGCGGGGCAGGTTGCAAGCCAAGGCCGATGGCCCGGAAGTCGCCGTCACTCAGGGTTATCCCGTGGCCAAGGAAGCCATGGTGGCGGCATTCGAGTTGTACCGCGTTCATATGATCAATTGACGATGGATGCCCACACACTTCAGATACTTGAATTCACCAAGATTCGAGAATTGCTGGCAGGATATTCCGCCACTTCTTTAGGCCGTGAACTCGCCAACGCTGTTGAACCTTCGATTGAAGAAAGTGTGATTCGCAAGGCGCATGAACTCGTCACTGAGATGTGCCACGCATTGGGGCAGGGGCAGTCGCCACCGTTCGCGGGGCTGACTGATGTGCGGCTGCTGGTTCGCCGGGCGACGATTGGCGCGATGTTATCCGCCGAACAATTGCTCGAAGTCGCCACGGTCTTCAACGTGACCGGCGCGTTTTATCGCTACAAGATGCGCCTTGATGAGCGCAGTGGCCGGTTAATCGAGCTGTTGCAACCGGTGGAGGATCTCGGTCCCGCCGCTAAGTCAATCGCTGGCTGCATCGACCCGCGTGGCGGCGTGCTCGATTCGGCCAGCCCGGAACTAGCCGAAGTTCGCGGCAAGTTGCACAAACTGGAAGAACGGGCGCAGATCGTCTTACGGCGCATATTGGGCGACCCGGAAATACGCAAAGTTTTGCGCTACCAGAATGCAACTATGTCCGGCGATCACTACGTGTTGCCGGTGGCGATGAACTATCGCCACAAGTTGCCCGGCGTCGTTCATCGCAGCAGCCCAACCGGGGAAACCATATTCGTAGAGCCGGCCGCGCTAGCCAATCTTGGTGCCGAGCGCGCGGTGCTGAAAGGCGAGGAAGACAAAGAGGTCAAGCGCGTGCTGCGACGACTGACCGCTGAGGTCGGGCGACATGCCAAGCCATTGAACGTGGCGCTGGATGTGTTGGCTCGGCTGGACCTGATTACAGCGAAGGCCAAGTTGAGCCGCGACTATGCAATGACGGCCCCAGTCATGAATGTCGAAGGGCGCTTCGCGCTTCGTAACGCAAGGCATCCGTTGCTGGATTCGATCTTTCGCCAACAGACACAGGCCGACGGTCAGGAACGTGCTGTTGTGCCTATCGAAGTCACACTGGGCTACGCATACAACTTGCTCGTTGTCACCGGGCCAAACACTGGCGGCAAGACTGTGGCACTAAAGACCGTCGGCCTGATTGCGTTGATGGCCCAGGCGGGCATGCACGTTCCAGTCGCGGAAGGAAGCACGCTACCCATTTTCGATCAGGTGCTAGCAGACATCGGCGATGAACAGAGTCTGGAACAATCGCTGAGCACGTTCAGCTCGCACATGACGCGCATCGCTGCGATCCTCAAGACGGTAACGGCAAGGAGCCTGGTCCTTCTTGATGAACTCGGCGCGGGAACCGACCCCACGGAAGGTGCCGCATTGGGTCGTGCGATTCTTGACCACCTGGACAAGGTGGGTTGCCGGGCAGTCGTGACGACACACATTGGCGATCTCAAGACTTATGCGATGAGCAACAGCCGGGCTGAGAACGCCGCCGTGGAGTTTGATACAGCCACGCTGCGGCCGACTTTTCGATTGTTGATTGGCCAGTTCGGCATGAGCAACGCGTTGACAATTGCACGCCGGCTCAAGCTGCCCGCGGAGTTGGTGTCACGCGCCTATCGGTACCTCAAACGGCGCAAGCGGCGCGCGCCGGAGATGGCCAAGTTGCAGCAGTTGCATGAGGAAACCGAAAAGGTCCGGGCCGACGCCGTGGCGGCCCGCTTGGAGGTGGACCGTGAACGCCTCGACTTGGATCGCCAGCGCGAGGAGTTACATCGGCAAACAAAGGCCGACGCGGCCCAGCGTGCCGCCCGGGAACGCCTGCAAGTCGGCGACGAAGTGCAAGTGGCCCGCTTTGGTAAGGTCGGCCGGGTCATGCGCGTGGACCTGCGTAAGCGCACGGTCCAGGTGTCCGTCGGCATCGGCCAATGGGAAGTGCCCCTCGATGAGTGCAACCCGGTTGTGGTCCCATAAAATCGGTACGCGCGACTACGGAAACGTCATATTTTATGCGAAATAGTTGGCCGCCGCTGTTGCCAGTAAATAGAGAGTCATAACCGTCGCCCCACCCCCGTCAACTCAGATTGGAGGCACCCATGAAGGTCGTTCGGTCCGTCGCTGTTTTCACGGTTCTCGCCCTCGTCACTGCAGGCTTCAGCACCGCGCAGGAAAAGGCCAAATCCAAGGGTCAACTGCCATCAGGATGGGGCAAGATCGGGTTATCCGATGAGCAGAAGAACAAGATCTATG
>JANNLP010000114.1:0-2423 GCA_031396905.1 Gemmataceae bacterium | reverse complement strand
CTGGTAGTGCCAACGTGCCCATGCAAGCCCCAACGGGGCGACCGAATCGATCGCCCCGTTGGGGCTTGAAAAATGTTAGGTCGCCCTCATTCCAGGGGTTCCGCGAAGCGCTCCACCCCTGGCTATTAACGATGGCCCCTTTGGGGCCATATCAGCGTCACACTTTGTCGAATGCCGCATGGATTGGAGAGTTAGGGTGGAACAATGGTCCAGCCGCGAGTGCTGAGCCTCCGTGCCCCGGGCACCAACTGCGATGGCGAGCCCGTTCGCTGACGCTTTGTGATTGTTCCTACATCACCCGTTTCACCAGGAAACGTACCAAGTAATCTTTTTCCGGTTGGGTCATGTTGTTGTAATCGCCGTTGCCGGCGGCGAATTCGCTTTTGAGCTTGGCTTTGTCCTGCCCGGAGCGTTCCAACGCCTGGACGGTACCGAATAACGTTCCGTAGTGCTTTTGGAACAACGCCTGGTGGTCGAAATTGGCGAAGAAGCGGTGAGGGCGAGCGGCGTGGGCGATGTCGCCTTCTTCGTTCGGGTTGATTCGGCCGATGGCGGTACTCATGTTGAGGCCGTGGTGGTCCTCGCGGCTGCGGGTGGCGGCGCCTTCGTCAGTGACGGTCGTTGACAGTTTTTGCTTGCCCCAGGCGTCTTTCGGGCCGACGACATTGGCGGTGCGATGTTTTTCGACCTGAAAACCTGACATCGCAAAGTTGACGATGCCGTCCAGTCCGCGAAACGGATTGACCGTCGCCCGTGCCTTGTATTTTTTGATTCGGCTCATCAGCTCGGCGTACGTTTTCAGCCGGGCCTTGCCTTCGAGT
Source organism: Gemmataceae bacterium (assembly GCA_031396905.1). Classification (GTDB taxonomy): domain Bacteria; phylum Planctomycetota; class Planctomycetia; order Gemmatales; family Gemmataceae; genus JAIBBI01. The sequence continues at coordinate 1,602 of JANNLP010000114.1, read as the reverse complement.
ATGAAAAAATCGAGACCTTGATTAGCAAACAACGAGCCTTTCTTTTTGAGAAACTTGATGGCCCGACTGAGCACGATCGCGGCCGCCTCTTTTTCCGGGCCGCCCAGCATGTTGATGCCGCCGTGCGTACCGGGGATCGTGTCCATCTTGTGGTTGTCCCGGCCGACGCTGTACAGCGAATCGATGTATGGCCGGAACACAAGGCGGTGTTCCGACTCGGCCAGCATCAGGAAGGAGTTAACGACATTTGGGCCCAAGGCGATGTTCTGATGGTTCTCTTTGTTCATGCGGCCGGTGTTTCCCGGCACGGGGTCAATGGCAAAGATGTTCACGGGGATGTTCATGGTCACCGTGTCATCGTTCAAAGCGCGAGCGATCTTGTAACAGGTGATTGACCCGCGGCTATGGCCGGCCAGGTTGACGGTGACGGGGGCGTTAAGTTCCGCCATCCGAGTCTTGACCCACTGAACGGATCGGGTGACATTGGCTTCGACGCCCTCGCCCTTGGCGACACCCGCGATGCCGCTGGATTGCACACCGGTGTTTCGCAGTTCTTTCGTGCCGGCGCCTTCGTTGAGGATCCAATGCGTGCCCTGCGCGCCGCTCTGAACTAGAGCCAGTTGCGTGATGACCAGCACATGGCCTTCGGATGTGTTCACATTGGTCGAGTTCGAGGTCCCGTGACTGAGGATGGTCAGAACTGGCATGGCATGGTTCCGATTTTGTGGTAAATGAGCGTGCGTAAGATCGTTGAATGCCACCATTTTAGCCGAAAAGTCGCCGACTGGCACTGGCTACCAGAAATAGCTAGAACCACATCATGCCCGGTCACGGCGTCCGGGTCGAGCATTTTCCTTATGTTCCGCCCGGTTTCCAATGGTCCAGCCGCGTGTGCTGATCCTGCGTGCCCCGGGCACCAACTGCGATGGTGAGCTGGCGTTCGCGTTCGAGAAAGCCGGCGCGACCGTCGAGCGCGTGCATATCCAAGCCCTGCGCGGAAATCCTGGTTTGCTGCACGATTTCCAGATACTCGCGATCCCCGGCGGCTTCACGTATGGCGACGATGCGGGCGCCGGGAAAATTCTCGCAAACCAGCTTTCCAACTTTTTCGCCGACGCCATCCGCGAGTTCCGTGATCAGGAGAAGCTCATCCTCGGCGTGTGCAACGGCTTTCAAGCATTGCTCAAAGCTGGCTTGTTGATTCAACCTGATGATGAAGGACCGCTGGCAACTCTTACTGGCAACGCCGGCGGTCGCTTCGAGAATCGCTGGATCACATTGGCGGCTACGCCTGGACATTGCCCGTGGCTACGAGGCATCGACCGCATGGAGGTCCCGACCGCGCACGGCGAAGGCAACTTCCGCTGCCGAGCCGATTGGATCTTTGATGGCTTGGAGACGACGGGGCAATTTGTCTTGCGTTACGCGGGATCGGATGTCGGCTTTCAATCCAAAATCCAAAGTCCAAAATCCAAAATGCTTCCCTTCCCCCTTAACCCGAACGGATCCCAAGGCAACGTGGCCGGCGTCTGCGACCCGACGGGTCGGGTGCTGGGTTTGATGCCGCACCCCGAGCGGAACGTGTTGCCGACGCAGCATCCC
>JANNLP010000108.1:0-2223 GCA_031396905.1 Gemmataceae bacterium | reverse complement strand
CCCGTCCAGCAGCCCGGCCTCAGCTAATGCGAATGCCCCCGTGCATACGGAGAACATGATGTCCGCTTGATCGGCCGATGTGCGAATCCACCTCATCATGGCCGGACTACGCAACAACCGCGGCGTTTCGCCACCCGGGATGACGACGATATCCGGGTTGGGACAATTGGCGATCGTGTATTGCGGTGTGATGGTCAGGAATCGCTGACTGCGTACGGGCTGGGCCGTTTCGGCGACGGTGAAAACGTTAAACGCGCAGTTGCCCGCGGTGGAAAAAACCTCGCCGGGTCCCGCGAAATCCAACAGCTCAACATCTTCGTGGACGACGATGGCGACGTTCCATTTTTCTTTCGTCTCGGGCGCTTTGTTCGGCTCGGCGGCCAAACACGGTAGCGCCGCAAGCAAGAACAACACACAAATTGCTTTTGGCGAGTTGAGTTTCCAATGCGAAGACGGGTTCATTGTGGCCACTCCCAGGAAATGCGCGGGCGTGTAAGGAGATTCTACTCTATTTCTTTTAACGGGAAGTCGGTTCGTTACATGCGTTTGCCCGTTACTCGTTCGTACGCTTCTCGGTACTTGTCGGCCGTTTTAGCGACCACCTCCTCCGGCAATGCGGGCGGTGGGCTGGCTTTGTCCCAGCCGGTGGTTTCCAGCCAATCGCGGACGAACTGTTTGTCGAAGGATGGCGGCGACGCGCCGATGCGGTAGCCATCCGATGGCCAGTAGCGCGAGCTGTCGGGTGTCAGCACTTCGTCGATCAGTATCGACTCATCCGTGGGCAATCGGCCCCATTCGAACTTGGTGTCGGCCAGGATGAGGCCGCGTGATTCGGCATGGGCGGCGGCCCGGCGATAGACGTCGATACTGCGATCACGCAGTTCGGCGGCCAACGATGTGCCGATATGGTTGGCCATGTCGTCGAAACTCACGTTGATGTCGTGGCCGCTTTCCGCTTTCGTCGCCGGCGTGAAAATCGGTATCGGCAACTTTTCACTTTCCCGCAATCCCGGTGGCAAGCCGATCCCGCACACTGATTGCGTACTGCAATACTCCTTCCACGCGGAGCCGGCGAGGTAGCCGCGGACGACGCATTCAAATGGCACGACTTCCGTCTTACGCACCAGCATGGTACGCCCGGCCAGCTCGTCCTGGCGGTCGGCGAACGCGGCCGGCATTCGGGACCAATCCAATGGCAGAAGGTGATTGGGGACTTTGAGCCAGTCAAACCAGAACAGGCTCATCGCTGTAAGAACGCGGCCCTTGTCCGGCACGGGGGTCGGCAACACCCAATCAAACGCGCTGATCCGATCCGTCGCCACGATGATCAGTTGATCGCCGATGTCATAGACATCGCGGACCTTGCCCTGACGCAGCGGGATCCCCACGATTGCGGAATTGGTCATCGGCTTCATGTCGAATCGTCTCTGCGAATTCTGAGGTTGTTCGTATGATATTCCGCAGTCTCCGAAACAACCAAACAGATGATTGCCATGTCAACACCCGAAGCCAAAATCGCTGAGTTGCAATTGACGCTGCCGCCGATCCCGAAGCCGCTGGCCAAGTACCGCATGGCGGTGCGGCATGGCAACCTGTTGTACCTCGCGGGCCATTTGCCAACGTTGCCGGATGGCACGTTCATCAAAGGTCGGGTCGGCGCGGACATGACCGTCGAACAAGGCTACGCGGCCGCCAAACAAACCGGCCTGGCGATTCTCAGTACACTCAAGACCGAACTCGGCATGCTCGACAAAGTGAAGAGGCTCATCAAGACGATGGGACTGGTCAACTCCACGGCCGACTGCTTCGATCATCCGAAAGTCATCAACGGCTTCTCGGAACTCATGGCCACCATCTTCGGCGACGACGCTGGCGTCGGCGTTCGCAGCGCGTTCGGGGCGGTGAGCTTGCCGGGAAATGCGGCGGTGGAGATTGAGTGTGTGTTTGAGGTGGTTTGATGACCGGGATTTCCGTTTCCTGTGTTATACTCTTAGAGTCTTGGTTAAAGACTTAAGGATTCGGCAACATGATCACCGTTACATTCCCGGATCGCGAGACGGAAAAACGCGCTCTGGCATTCCTGTTGGGCCGATTCTCCGGACGAGTATTACGATCGGGAGAGCATTTGGTTCCTGAGGCTGCATTGGAGGCTATGGCGGATCAGAACATTTCTTACTCGGTGAAAGGCAAGGCCACCTATGAGCAGGAAGTGGCGGCGCTTCG
>JANNLP010000048.1:0-1759 GCA_031396905.1 Gemmataceae bacterium | reverse complement strand
GGCGACGTCGGCGTGAACGAGTTGAGGGAACAGGTCTTTCGCTTTCTCAATGTAATTCGCGTTTACTCCAAAGAGCCCGGCAAACCAGCGGATAAGACCGCGCCCTTCACCTGCCCCATCGGCAGCACCGTCGCCGAGTTCGCCGGCTGCGTCCACCGCGACCTGGCCGAAAAGACGAAAACCGCACGTGTCTGGGGGTCCGGCGCGTTCGACGGCCAAACCGTCGGCCGCGACCACATCGTCGTCGATGGCGACGTGGTCGAATTGCACGCTTAATCATCTGCATCGTTTTCGGTACAATCTGCGCATGGATGCTCCAGTCGCCGGCAATGGATTCATCGTTCGCCACGGGGCCACGCGCCTGCTTGGCGAGTTCATCGGGCCGCACGGGCAGATATTCACTCGCGGCGAACGTGTGATACTCAAGACCGAGCGCGGTCTGGAAATCGGCGATGTGTTGTGCCCATCGACACCGCGGGCGATGAATCAGATTTCTGAGCCGACACGTGGACAGATCATTCGACCAATGTCGGCCGACGATCGCGTTAAGTTGGACGAGAACATCGCGATTGCCAAGGGTCAGTTTGATGCGGCCTGTGCCATTGTCGAACGCTGTAGATTGGACATGCAGCTCGTCGATGTCGAGCGGCTCTTCGGCAGCGAGCGATTAATCTTCTATTTTCTGTCCGAGAAACGCATCGACTTCCGCGAATTGGTGAAAGAACTGGCTCGCGAACTGCAGATGCGTATTGAGTTGCGCCAGATCGGCGTGCGCGACGAGGCTAAACTCAAGGCCGACTATGGTGATTGCGGCAAACCCGTATGCTGCAATACGCACCTGACCGAGATGCCGCCCGTGTCGATGAAAATGGCCAAGCTGCAGAAGACCACGTTGGATCCCTCGAAGATTTCCGGGCGCTGCGGCCGTTTGAAGTGCTGCCTGCGCTACGAACAGGACGTGTATGAAGAGCATCAGGCCGAGTTGCCACCGATCAACAGCCGCATCGTCACGCGGCACGGTCAAGGCAAAGTCATCGGACAGGAAATCCTGGCCCGCCGCGTGCTCGTTATCATGGAGGATGGCCGCCGCATCCCCGTGGCCATCGCCGACGTGCTTTCGCGAATCGAACGAACCTCTTGAATTGCCGACTCGCCGCATCCATGTTGAAGCTGTATGGTGAATGTTTGGGAATCCCTGAGATTAAGTAGCCACGACACGAGATGCAACACCAAGGTTTGCTAGAGGTCGCCAATCGCGATCCGCGATATTCGTATGAGGCTTATGAGTTCCTTTTCGAGGCGCTCGGCCACACGCAGATCCGCCTCAATCGCGTGCCGCCGGATGATGTGGCGGAAGCGGCCAAGGGCGATTATCATGTCGGCGGACATGAGTTGGTCGATGGCTTTCTCGATTTGGCCAAGCAGCGTTTTGGCCGGCTGGCCCGCATCGTTCTGCACCTGTGGGGCATGGACGCGACCGACGACATTGGCGAATTGGTGTTCAACCTCATCGAATCGGACCTGCTCAGCAAAACCGACAACGACTGTAAGAATGATTTCCACAATGTGTGCGACTTGGACGACGTGTTGCTGAATCGCTTTGAGATCGCCTGGGAACGCTGATGGTCAGTCGAGTCACGGAGGACGGATCGTGGGCGTGAAACTGCGAATGTGGGTCGCGTGGGTCCTGTTCATCGCCTGGGTCTGTTGGCTCGGCTGGCAATCGTATTTCTTCGGCCGCTTCCCGGTTGTTTCCCAT
>JANNLP010000426.1:0-10421 GCA_031396905.1 Gemmataceae bacterium | reverse complement strand
TCTTTGACAACTGAGATCGGTGGCCATGAGCGGCATGCTCACGGCCTGGCGTGAGCATGCGATCTGCTGTAACGGACCCTTCATCCGCAGTTCACACCGACCCGCCGAACCGCAGCCGGAACTGGATGAAGTCGCTGGCGGCCACCGCACCATCGCCATCGAAGTCGAAGATGGGGTTGGTGCCACCCAGTGCGAGGCGGAATTGGATGAAGTCGTTGGCGGCTACCGTGCCGTCGCCGTCGAAGTCGCCGAAGAGGCGGAACAGATTGGGGCCTGTGCCGGGTGCTCCAATCGAAAGGTAGTTGTCTCCGGCGATGCCGTTGGCGTCGCCATCAAGGGTGAAACCGTTGCTGGTAATCTTGTCGGCGAAAACTGTCAGATCGTATCGGCCATCTCGGAGCGAGCCGACGGGGTCAATGCCCACGACGCCACCGGAGACGAATGTGATCGTCACCGTATTGGCCGACTGCACCGCGCTGAGATTCACGGTTCCAATGGGGCTGCTCGGACCAGTGCGATTGAGTTGGAACGCGGCGTTGATCCCAGAGGGGAACGAGACCGTTTCGGAAAAAGTGATCTTCAAGGACGTGACCATCGAGCGTTGGGCCGAGCCGTCGTTGACCTGGATCGCGGTGACCGTGGGCGCCTTGGCCTGGACTTCGAATGCACCGATGTCAGCGGCACCTGACTCGCGAAGGAACCCTATGCCGCGCTGATCGGTGGACAACATGTACGAATTGTTGCCGGCGTTGAGTGCCGGGCTGCCGGCCAGGAGGGAGTGTGTAAGTGTCGGGCCGCCGTTGGCGGCCAACAGTCCGAGCTTGGCGTCCAATGGGATGGCCGTGGTGCCAGTAAGGTCGCCCATGCCGGTCAAGGTGACGTTGTTGGCTGCGTCCATAACCCCGACCAGGTTGTTGTCACTTCCGACGTTTACCGCGCCGAACGAAGCGAGGTCGCTGACGGCTGCTGAACTCGCAGTGTTGCCAGCCACGATGGTGCTCGAGAGCGATAGGGAGCCGCCGAATTGTTGGATGATCCCGCCGCCCGTGGTCGCGGCGGTGTTGCCGGTGATTGTCGAGTTGCGGACCGCCACCGCGGCGTTGGAGAAAATTTGGATGGCGCCGCCGGCACCGCTGAGCGCCTGATTTCCTGAGAAGGTCGAATTGATAATCGTCGCGCTGTTCTGGTAGTTGTACAGCCCTCCGCCGCCGTTCGCGTCCGTTGATTTGTTTCCCGACACGGTGCAGCCGGTCATGTTCAGGGTGCCGAAGGTGAAGAAGTAGATTGCGCCGCCTCGGCCACCGGTGTTGCCCGAGAACGTCGAGTCAGTGAAGTTCCAGGTGCCCGCTGCGCCGCCGGTGCTGACGCCGCCTCCTTGGAAAGTCGGGTGCGAGCTGATGTTGTTAGAGACAGTACAGCGAGTCAGGCTCAGATTGTCGTCGTTGGCGAGGATGCCCGCGCCGCCGGATGCCGAACCGTTTGTGATCGTCAGGTCTGAGAGCGAAACGCTTCCGGTTCCGAGCATAGCGAGGTTGAACACACGGCTTGCGTTGTTGCCGCTGACGGTGACACTGCCAGTCGGACCGGTAATCGTCAACGATTCAGTGACGGCCAGCTCACCCGTGGTCAACGCGATTGTCTTGGCAGTGGCGAAGAACGTCGGATGGAAGGAGATCGTGTCTGCCCCAGGATTGCCATTGGCGTTGATCACGGCCTGGCGAAGTGAGCCAGAGCCACTATCCGCATCGTTGGTGACGAGAAACTCCGTGGGCATTTCGTTTAGATTGATCACATTGATCGTGAACACTTTATCGACGAATAAGCTGCCGGCGTCGGCGCTGCGGACGCGGATCGAGTAGGAAGACTTTAACTCGTAGTCAAAACTGGCCGCGGTCTTGAGAGTGTTGCCGCTAATCGTGAACAAGCCGTTGTCGTTGCCGCCGGTGCCGCCGACCAGAGTGTAAGTGTGGCTGTCTCCCGCATCGGTGTCGGTCGTACTCAAGCTGCCAATGGCGGTGCCGACGGGCTGATTCTCGGCAACGGCGTTGATCGACAGCGCAATGTCCGTGGGCGCATCGTTCGCGTTGATGATGGTGATGCTGAAGATTTTCTCGACAGCGAGCATCCCGGCGTCTATGCTCTGGGCTCGGATGGAATAAGTCGATTTGGCTTCGTAGTCGAAAGTAACTGCGGTCTTCAGCGTGTTGCCGGACAACGTGAACAAGCCATTGTCGCCGCTGCCCGTTCCGCTGACCAGAATGTAGCCATGACTATCACCGGCATCGGGGTCAGTCGTCGTGAAATTGCCGACGACGGCCCCCACCCCTTGATTCTCATCCACGCTTGATTTCGACAACGTGATGTCCGTCGGCGATTCGTTGACATTGGTGATGTTAATCGTCAGCGCTTTTTCAAACGGTACTCCGCTCAAGTCGCTGGTTCGGACGCGAATCGAATACGACGACTTCGTCTCGAAGTCGAAGCTCGCCGCGGTCTTCAGAGTGGTTCCGCTGATCGTGAACAAGCCGTTGTCCGTGCTGCCAGTACCGGCGACCAACGTGTAGGCGTGACTGTCGCCAAAGTCCGCGTCGGACGTGGTGAAATTGCCGACCACCGCGCCCGACGATTGGTTCTCGGCCACGGTCGAGTTCAATAGTGCAAGGTCGGTCGGTGCGTCGTTGACGTTGACCAGGGTTAACTGGAAGTCGTCGAACACAGTGGCGCCGAAGCCATCGTTTGCAGTGACACGAATCTGTAAGGGCGACGGCGCAGTGGAGCCGGGGTTGCCGCTGAAGATGCCAGTTGTCGGGTTGAGGTTGAGCCAGGCGGGCAGTGCGCCGCCGCCGACCAGGGTGGCACTGTGGGTCAGCGGGTTGTTGTCGAGATCGACGAATGTGTTGGTTGGTAGGGTGAAAGTGTGCTGGCCGGCTCCCGTGAAGGTCTGGTCGGGGATGGCGGTGTCCAGCACAGGCACCCGGTTGGCCCGGTAGTAGCGCACCGTCGGGTTGACCAGGTACGTATCGAATAATCCCAGGAGGACATCGTTGTCGCCGTCGGCGTCCATGTCCACCAACACCGGCTTTGTGTGGTACAAGTTGAGGCCGAGTTGGTTGCAGGGGTTGGCGGCGCCGGTCTGCTTCGCGTAGACCGGGCTGGTTGGCGTTCCGGTGTTTTTGTAGTAGGACGTCTCGCCCAGGAGTTCGCCCACGAGCAAGTCGAGGTCGCCGTCGCCGTCCACGTCCCCCAAAGTCGGTGCTGTTGAGTCGCCAGCGTTGATGGCGCTGAAGGGGTTGGCGGCACCGGTCTGCTGGACGTAGGCCGAGCTAGTCGCGGTCCCCATGTTCTTGAAGTAGAACAACTGGCCATAGATGGGGCTGTTGAATTGGCCCGCTTCCCCTACCACCAGGTCGAGATCGCCGTCGCTGTCAATATCCCCAAAGGCCGGCGTCGCGCCGTAGCCGATGTCAACGCCGCCAGGTTGCAGGACAAAGATGGGGTTGGTCGCCGTCCCCGTGTTCTTGTAGAAGAACACAAAGCCGCTGGTTTCCCCCACGAAGGCGTCGAGGTCGCCGTCGCCGTCGATGTCTCCCAATGCCGGCGCGGAGTAAAAGCCGAGGTCGACCCCGTTGAAGGGGTTGGCGGCACCGGTCTGCTCGGTATAGACCGGGCTGGTCGCCGTTCCGGTGTTTTTGAAGTACAAAAGCGTGCCTTCGTCGTTCCCCAAAAAGTAGTCCTTGTCGCCATCACCGTCCATGTCCCCCACCGCCGGCGCTGCATCTTGCACATAGAGGTTGAAGATGCTGACCAGGTTAACGGCCACCGCGGGAGGCACGGCGTCGTTGCGGACGAACCGCAGCGTTCCTCCGGATTCTCCCACGACAACATCGAGGTCGCCGTCACCGTTCACGTCGCCCATTGCGGGTGCCGATTCGAAACCAACGTTGACGCCATTGAAGGGATTGGCGGCGCCAGATTGCTGAGTATAGGTGGGGCTGTTTGGCGTTCCCGTATTTTTGAAGTAGAACAGTGAACCGTATTCTTCCCCCACGATCAAGTCGTGGTCGCCATCGTTATCAATGTCTCCTAACATCGGCGTCGAGTAAAACGGAACGGACACGCTGCCGAACGGATTGGCAGCCCCTGTCTGTTGCGTGTATGCCGGGTTAGTTGCACTACCTGTGTTCTTGAAATAGAGTACGTTTCCACCAAGCCACCCCGCGGCCAAGTCCACATCGCCGTCGGCATCGATGTCGCACACGGACGGCGCGGAACCGGTACCAATACTCAACGCGTTGAAGGGGTTGGCGGCACCAATTTGTTGCGTGTAAATCGGCGAGGTTGCGTTTCCCGTATTCTTGAAGTACGAGAGCGTGCCACCACCTCCTCCGACGATGGCGTCGAGGTCACCATCGCCATCAACATCCCCCAGAGCCGGCTTGGCGAGTGAACCGACGCCGATCGCGTTGAACGGGTTGTTGACGCCCGTTTGCGGTAAGTAGACGGGGTTGGCGGTCGTCCCAAAGTTCCGCAAGTACCGCAGCGTGCCATTGAAATCACCGACGACGGCATCCAGGTCGGCATCGCCGTCCACGTCTGCCAGCGCCGGCGTCGACCAATCGCCGGTATCGGAGATGCTGAAGGGATTGGCCCCGCCCGCCACGGGCGTCATTACCGGGTAAGCCGGCGTGAGCCGGCATTCCAGTTTGGAGACAGTTGGCCGACAACGATTTAGAGGTTTTCGGGTGGCCCGAAGTGATCGGGAAAACAGGTTGCGGATCCAGGAACGAGTCGTCATCGCAATTCTCCAAATGGTACGTTGTTCATGTGCTCGGACATTATCTGCTCTGCAGGTCAGTGCCCCGTTTGCGGTTGAAGTGCGCCAATAGGCGCGTGAAATTGCTGAAGATGATGTATTTCAGTGCTTACTTCGAGACCTGAATCTTCGCCAAAACATCGGCTACGTCGGCCCATAGCTGTTGCCAGGCGGCTTGTTCCTCGACCGGCAATTTCGCCAGAGCGGCTGGGTCGCGGACTCCGGCCAGGGCGGCATCACCTTGCCAGTAGCGCAACTCCTCGCGGACGCTTTGGAGTTCTTTTGGAGTTCCGCCTTGCAGCCGCCGGGTGCGACCCGCCAAGTCAGCTTGAAGCCAATGCAGTGCCTGCCGGCGCAGAGCGGCACGTTCATCGTCGTCGAGCCGAGTTGCTCCATCACCCTGGCCGCAACCGGCCAGCGCGGCCGAGCCGGCGGCCCGGTAGCGATGTCCGACCTGAGTTTCCGTCAACAGCTTGGCTTCACCAACAAATGCTTCTGTGAAGAACCGCACCGAGTCGGCGTACATGCGTTTGTACCGGCAGAGGTCGGCCCACTCAATCCTTTCAGCGGCGTCTGCGGGTTGGATTTTGCTTTTCAGGATCGCCGGCAATCGACCTTCCAACTCAAGCCAGCGTTCGCATTCCTCAATCCAATCCGCCGAGGGATAGCGCCAACTTTGTCGTTGCGAACCCAGTTCATGCCCGGTTCGCAGAGACTCCAAGGCAGTACCAAAGTCGCCCAAATGGATCAGCGCGTTGCCGAGGTTGCAATGGGCTTCGGCGTACTTCGGATCGAGCGCAACCGCTTTCCGATAGCAGGCAACGGCGCCAGGATTATCTCCCATTTTCGCCAGGAGAATTCCGAAATCATAATGGATCGTGGCGTTGTTCGGCCGGAGTTCCAGTACCCGGCGGTAGCTCGCCTGAGCCGCGCCGTAGTCATGCTGCGACTGGAGCGTGCGGGCGAGTTGGTGATGTCCGTCCGCATAGTCCGGGTTGCACTCGATGGACCGGCGAAAGTGGGCGGCAGCGCCGTCCGGATTCCCTTTTCTCCTCCCGATGACGCCAAGATTGAAGTGCGCTTGCGCGTGATTCGGTTCATGTTCGAGCGCTTGCCGGAAACAGTCGGCGGCACCATCGAGGTCTCCCTGGGATTCCAAAAGTGCGCCCAGCGCGTTGTGGGCCCCGGCGAATGTTGGGTCCAGGGCGATCGCTTGACGGAAACAGGCGGCGGCTCCTTCTTTATCTCCCTGCATCATCAGAATGCTGCCGAGGTTTCCGCGAGCGAAAGCATGCTCCGGATTGAGTTCGAGGGCTTGACGGAAAGTCGCCTCAGCGGCAGCGATGTCTCCTTTCATCTTCTGTGCCGCGCCGATGTTCACCAAGGCTGGAACATATCCAGGGTTAAGGTTGATGGCGTTTCGGTAGCAGGTAACGGCAGCGACCAGGTCACCCTGCTCGCGCAAAGCGTTGCCCAGGTTGTAATGAACGCCTGCACTGTCCGATCGAAGGGCGACGGCGGACCGGAAATAACCGATCGCTTCGTCTGTTCGCGGCGGGACCATCACGGCAAACAAAACGTAACCCAAATGATGATTGAGCCAGAAGTCACCGGTGTGCCGTTGTTGCGCTTGCCGCAACCAATCCGCAGCCTCCTGCGGCCGACCCGACTGATAAAGCAATTCGCCTACCAATGCCAGCGCGGTCGGCGGTTGTTGCAGTGCCCGCGGTTCTTTTGTCAATTCCACGATGCGTGACACATCGCCTTGTCCACCGGCTTCACGCAGGGCACGCCGCCAATCATTGTCATCGGCTTCGTTCGTCAGTGCCCGCAATTTCGCGCGTGCGGGGTCTGTTTTCTCTTTGCACCAAATCCAGTTATCCAGCGCGACGAGCAATTCCTCTCGAATTGCCGACCCGCGCAACTGGCGCACGGCTGACTCGTGCGACTCCAATTCGAGGCCATACGTTCGAAACGCTGTCGTATAACGGTTTTCCGCGTTGCGTGTGTCGAATCGTTCTCCTTTGACCTCCGCCTGCCGCAACCGAATGTCCTCGACGACCGCAAGCATTTGGCGGTCTTTCTGTTCCTGATCCAATTGGCTGCGCAAGTCATTGACGTGCCGGGCCAACTCAGGCTCGACTGGCCCAGTCTCCATCAGCGCTTCCGCGCGCCTGGCCATGGCCTGAACCTCGGCCCACTTTCCCTGGCCGCGCAGCTCTGTCACCTGGTTCAGTGCCGAGTGAATCTCTTGGCTCCGGTGGACCTGCTGAATCGCCTGGTCCCGCTCCGTCCCCGCCAGTCGCAGCCATTGCCACGCAGTAACAGTTCCGCCGCCGAGCAGCAAACCCAGAAACATTCCCGATGTCAACGCCGCCCGCCGATGCTTGTAAACAAACTTGCGGACCTTGTAACCAGTCGATGGCGGATACGCCTCAACCGGCTCATCTGCCAGGTAATGCTCGATGTCGCGCGCGAGTGCGCTGGCCGATTCGTACCGACGGGTGCGATCCTTCTCCAGACACTTCATCACCACCCAATCGAGCTCGCCGCGAATCAACTGACCCAGACGCTTCGGGTCAGTTCGTCGCTGCTCCGAAACCGTCGCCGCCGCATTGCCGAGAGTGCTGATCCGCGCGCTTGGGCGCGGCGGTTCTTCTTCGCGAATAATCCGGCGCATCTCGTCGAACGATGCCTCACGCAACCGCGTCTTGTCGAACGGTGTCGTGCCCGTCAGCAACTCGTAAAGGAGCACGCCAAGCGAGTAGATGTCGCTGCGCGTATCAATGTCCAGCCCGCTCAGTTCCGCCTGTTCCGGGCTCATGTACAGCGGGGTTCCGATGACCTGCGCGAAACCCGTGATGAGCGTCTTGTCGGTCAGTCGCTGATCGATCGCCTTGGCGATGCCGAAGTCAATGACCTTGACCACGGGCGTGCCATCGTGCAGAGTCACCAGAAGGTTGGACGGCTTCAGGTCGCGATGAATAATCCCCTTCTGGTGCGCATGCTGCACGGCCTGGCACACGCTGGCAAACAACTTGAGGCGTTCATTGGGTGTCAGGCGATGCTGGTCGCAGTATTCCGTGATGGGAATGCCCCGGACCAATTCCATCACGAAGTATGGCCGACCCGTTACCGTCTCACCCGCATCAAGGACATGGGCAATGTTCGGGTGGTGCATCATGGCCAGCGCTTGGCGCTCCGCCTCGAACCGAGCGATCACCTGGCGCGTGTCCATTCCCGGCTTGACCACTTTGAGCGCGACCAGCCGCCGAACCGGTTGTTGCTGCTCGGCCATGTAGACAACGCCGAAGCCGCCTTCGCCGATGAGTTCCACTAACTTGTACGGGCCGATAACAGTTCCCGGCGATTCGGTCGAAACGCGGTCGCCGTGTGCGGGTGGCCCCTGAAGGAATTTTCCAGCTAGCCGATGCGCATGCAAAAGCGCGTCGACCCGTTCGCGCAGAGCCACATCGCCCCGACAAGCGACGTCGAGATACGCTACTGCCTCAACCGGCGAAGCACACTCCGCGGCCTCGCCGAAAATTTCCAACACGTCGCCGCCAGTGGCGCTCACGTACAGACCCTCCGCGCATACTTGTCATTAAGTGCCCCGTTCACCCGCAAAGTGCGCCACGCCGATGTTTTCAAGGAACATTCGTCGCCGGGACGTCGTCTTGACTCAGGGCTTCGTACAACCAGGCACGTGCATAAGCCCACGTCCGATCCGCAGTGCGTTTGGCCAAGCCCAGGACGGCGGCCGACTCGTGCTGCGTCAAACCGGCGAAAAAGCGCAGCTTGACCAGTTCGGCACAAGCTGGGTTCTCCTGGGCCAGGCGTTCCAGACTGTCGTCGAGTGCAATCAGTTCCTCGTCCGCCGTCTCGCCTGCAACGTTCAGTTGGTCCAAGTCGATGCGCTTCCAAGCGCCGCTGCGCTTGTGGCGCATTTTGTCGCGCGCTCGGTTGATGAGAATCCGCCGCATGGCCTCGGCCGCAGAGGCAAAGAAATGGCCGCGGCTATTCCAATGCGATTCCTCGCCAGGACCGACCAGCCGTAAGTAGGCTTCGTGAACCAACCCGGTAGCGTCAAGTGTCTGTCCGGGCTTTTCGTTGGAGAGCTTTTGGGCAGCGAGCCGGCGCAACTCCTCATACACCAGCGGCAGCAGCCGGCTGGCCGCTTGCGGGTCGCCCTGCTCGATGGCATGCAGAACTTGCGTAACCTCGGACATGAAGAATCGTTATAGGTTTCCGAATGTGCGATAGCAGGACTAATGATGGGTGCAGGTCGGCAAATGTTCACAAGATCGCCGGCCACTCCGCAGACGTGAATCCTAAGGCACTTGGCCATTCGCGCTGGCCACCCGAAGCATTGACTCTGGACATTCCTCAAGCGGTCGCAATCAAATCTTCCGCCGGACTTCAAAGAGCTAGGGCTGCATGTGCCCGAAAAACAATCATTGCGTACGTCGATCACATCAACCGTAAGCCAACGACAAACGGCCCCGCGAAGGGGCCACTCGGGCAGTGTGATTTGTTTTACTTTGCGGCAAACATCCCACGCTCGGCCTTCTTAAACCTTGCATCCTTCTCCTTGGTGGTGATCTCGCGGGTGATAGTCGAATACAGCGTGGCGTGCGGTGTTGCTCCGTTGGGCGCCGACCACAGCCCCGCCTTGGACATTGCCACGATTAGCTGCGCGCAGTTCATCGGCTCATCGGCTTTGGCCAATACCTGCGCCGCGGCGTCGAGCGCCGAGATCTTCTTTTCCTTGGGCGGCTTGGCGGCCTTCCCCTTCGTCTCCTTCGCCGGGGCCCTGGAGTTCACTTTCTTCGCCATGTCCGTCTCCTGGTTGTAATTGGGCGACAACAGGACAGTTACATCGATGGCGGAAGCAATTCAGGTCAATAATCCCTGAAAACAGCCAGATTGTGCATCTGGGCCGAAGTGGCATCCCCGGTTGGGAAAAAGTCCGCAAAGTCGTCCGTCATTCTTGCGCGCGGCCAACGTATTTGCTTAATGGGGACACGGCGTACCCAGGTGACGCGAACACTGGCCCGGGGGAGCCCATGCAGATTGAAGAACTGGCGATTGAAGCCATCCGACCCTACGAGTTGCACAGTTGTGCGCCTCACTTTTACTCCGCCACCTAACCCACCCCGCGGTGCGCTTTTTTCTCCGCCGTCAACAGAATGCGACACGGTATGGCAGAGATTCTGGCAGAGAAGCCATTGAGAAACATCATAAATCGGCCTAATATGTGGAAAGCGTGGACGGCTCGAATTGGTCCCTTTTGCCACTCAAAGTCCTTGATTTCAGGCAGGAAGTGCGATCCCGATCGAGGCGACTTCGGCTCCGAAGGTTACAGGTTCGACTCCTGTCGGGCGTAGTTTGCAACATAGCGGCAAGTAGCCGTAAACGGGCACAGGTTGCCTTCGCCCCATCTGAATTCAGTTGTCAAAGAACAATCTCGCTGGCGATTAGCCACAAGGCCCGACCCACGGTGCCCGATCCCCGGCACCCGACTCGAACTCCCTCGCCCCCAGAGCCGCCTGCGCGCACTCCCACGCGCTGGAAAGGGGATGCCGCGGGCACTTGGGGTAAGTGGTCA